>JALTID010000234.1 GCA_027004335.1 bacterium | reverse complement strand
AAAATGCACTGGATTTTACAGTTTATCCAAGCATATTAAAAATGGAAAATGATATAATCTCATTTGCTGCTGCTCATCTTGGCGGAGATGAAAATGTTTCTGGAAATTTCACCAGTGGTGGTACGGAAAGTATAATTTTAGCTGTTAAAACAGCAAGAAATTATATGAGAGAAAAAAGGCCTGATATAAAAGAGCCTGAAGTCCTGGTTCCTGTTACGGCTCATGCAGCTTTTCACAAGGCCGGTCATTATCTTGGTGTAAAGGTTAAGACCATAGGGGTTGATGAAAATTTAAAAGCGGATCTAAATCAACTCAGGGAGGCGATAACGGATAACACGATTCTGATAGTTGGTTCAGCTCCAAGTTACGCATATGGAATAATTGATCCTATTGAAGAGATGGCTGCCATAGCGAAGGAAAAGGAGATCCTCTTTCATACTGATGCCTGTATGGGGGGATTTCTACTTCCTCTAATGAGAAAGCTTGGTAGAGATGTTCCCCCGTTTGATTTTTCTGTAGATGGAGTTACATCCATCTCCATGGATCTCCACAAATACGCCTACACCCCAAAAGGTGCTTCAGTTGTACTTTACAAAAATAAGGAATTGAGAAAACATCAGATCTTCGCATGTGCCAGCTGGACTGGCTACACCATGATCAATAATACGATCCAGAGCACCAAGAGTACAGGACCGTTAGCTGCTGCCTGGGCTACTCTTCAGTATGTGGGACTCGAGCGTTATCTTGATTTTACGAAGAAAAAACTGGAAGCTACGGAAAAAGTGGTAAATTTTGTAAAGAAACATCCTGACCTCAGATTGATTGCTGAGCCTGAAATGACCCTTGTTGCTTTTACATCAGATAATGTGAATATCTTCCACATAATTGATGAGATGAATCTAAAAGGCTGGTATATACAGCCTGTTCTCTCATATGCGGGGATAAAAGAAAGTATACACCTCTCAATTAATTACTCCAATGTATTTCATATGGATGAATTTCTAAAGGATCTTAAAGTTGCCATTGAGGATGCAAAGAAACTTCCATCAGGAACCCTTCTTGAGAAGGCGGGGGGACTTTTTGCCGGTGGAGAATCTCTTGAGTTTACCCCTGAGGTAATTGAAAATCTGATGAAACTTGTAGGAATGGAGGATGGTAAGATCCCCGAGAGATTCGCACCTGTAAATGAAGTTATGAACATATTGCCCCCTGAGATGAGAGAAACGCTGTTAGTTGAGTTTTCAAATTACATGTTCAGATAAAATAGGGAGGAGTTATGGAACCTATATTCCCCTTCAATTTTATGCTAATTTTCAGCTTTCTGTCTGCGATGCTCCTGGTGGGATTTCTCATCAGAGCAAAGGTAGGAGTCATACAGAGGTATCTCTTTCCAAGTTCACTTCTTGGGGGGATCATTGCTTTTACTATTGTAAACTGGTTAAAGTGGGATACAAAGATTTTTGAGACATTTGCCTACCATTTTTTCAATCTTTCTTTTGTTTCCATAGGACTAACTCCTACCCCCCCTGAAGAAAAACTCTCTGCCCATGAAAGCAGGGACTCTTTTTTAGGTTCCCTCTGGATGGGTACAGTGGAAGGTGTGAGTTTTTCATTACAGGCGTTTATAGGGGGATTGGTGGTTGCCATCTATATATTCTTTGGTTCTACCATACATAAAGCCTTTGGTTTTCTCCTTCCTCTGGGCTTTGAAGAAGGTCCTGGACAGGCTCTCTCCTTCGGGAGGGTATGGGAGAAGATGGGATTTCAGGATGCGGCTATGGTAGGTATAACCTTTGCAATTCTTGGTTTTTTAGTTGCAATTGTCGTTGGTATTCCTCTTGTTAATTGGGGAATTAAAAAGAAACTCACTGCAACTGGCGCGGAAGAATTACCCGAAGAGTTTGCTAAAGGGTACTATCCCCCTGGCCATGAGGAAGATATAACTATAAGACAAACCACTCATCCTGCCAATATTGAATCTCTTGCCTTTCAGTTTGCCATGATAGGTATTGCATATGGAATAACTTACTACTTTACATGGTGGCTTGCAGGGTTGATCGGTGGTAATATGGGGAAAATAACCTGGGGATTTTTCTTCCTCTTTGGCATGGTTATAGCTATGGGGATTCAATGGCTACTCAAGGTTTTTAAAGTTGATTATCTTATAAGTGTTCCTCTTCAAAGGAGAATCACCGGATTTTCTGTAGATTATCTGATCGTGGCTACAGGTGCGGCAATTCAATTGGCAATTATTGGTAAATATATCGGGCCTATCCTCATAATCGCAACTCTTGGAGCACTTGTTACTCTCTGGATAACGCTTTATTTTGGAAGGAGGCTCCACTCCTTTAACATTGAGAGAATGGCTGCAATTTTCGGGACTGTTACAGGTACTGTGTCTACTGGGATTCTCCTGCTGAGGATTGTTGATCCGGAGTTTAAGACCCCTGTTGTAAAAGAGATTGGATTCATGAATATTTTCGCTGTACCCATAATTTTTGTTCTTACAACTGTTGTTAATCTTGCTCCTTTTTCCTGGAAGCTTTCTGCAATTGAAGTTACTTTAATATATTTTGGTTTCTTCTTCTTCTTTGTCGCACTCCTGAAATTATTTGGCCTCATACAGAAACCTAAATTTTAGAATTCTGGGTTATTTAAATGGAACTTTTGCTCCTGGCGCCAGTGGTTTTTCTCTCCTTCACCATTCAGGCTATGACTGGATTCGGGAGCATAATAATAGCTGTTACTCTTGCTTCCCTTTTTCTCCCCATAAAGGAAGTTCTTCCTGTCCTTGTTCTGCTTGATTTTCTCCTGAACAGTTTTATTCTGTACAGGTATTTTAAGTTTATTGATTTTTCGATTCTGCTGAAAAAGATTCTGCCAGCTATGAGTGTGGGTTTTGTGATAGGTCAGATTATTTTTAACACGGTAGGTGCTGAATCCAAAAGATTATTTGGTGCAGTTGTAGTTTCACTTGCCCTTTTTGAGCTTTATAATTTTTATAAAAAAAATGAAAGACCTCTTTCTTCCCTTACAGCGTTAATATTTCTTTTTATTGCAGGAATAGTACATGGGATTTACGCTTCCAGCGGTCCTCTTGTAGTTTATGTAATAGGAAAATTGGGTATAGATAGAACTACTTTCCGAAGCACCCTGGATGGATTATGGGTGCTGATGGATGTTCTGCTTATTATTTCTTATTTTGTGACGGGTATTTTTAATTTGGCGACTCTCACACGGGCGGGGTATCTTCTTATTGTTGTTGCTATTGGGTTGATCCTCGGGGAGTTTCTACATCACAGGGTAAATGAGAGAACCTTCCGTGGAGTTGTCTATTACCTCCTCTTTTTTACCGGACTCTCCATTGTAATCTGGGGTTAACTATTTCCCTTTGATTTTTTCTGTTATAATTTATAAAAAATTTCTGGAGGGAGATATGAAAGGTATTCTTCTCGCTGGTGGAAGTGGCACGAGGCTTTATCCTGTTACAAAAATAATAAACAAACATCTTCTTCCCATCTATGATAAGCCGATGATCTATTATCCCATGACTACCCTGATGTTTATGGGGATCAAGGATATTCTGATTATTTCCTCACCAAAGGACATAGATCACTTTTCCGCCCTTTTTGGCAGTGGTGAAAAACTTGGTTTAAGAATAGAGTATGCGGTCCAGGAAGCTCCCAGGGGTATTGCTGAAGCCCTTATTATTGGAGAAAATTTTGTTGGTGATGATTCGGTGGCCCTCATACTGGGAGATAATATTTTCTACGGTCATGATTTGCCGGTTATTCTAAAATCTGCCGTGGAGGAAAACGAGGGTGCAACGGTTTTTGGCTATTATGTGAAGGATCCTGAGAGATTCGGAATAGTTGAATTTGATAAAGATTATAATGTGCTCTCTATTGAGGAAAAACCCAGTAAGCCAAAATCCAATATTGCTGTTGTTGGACTTTATATCTACGACAGAGGTGCATCGGAAAAGGCCAGAAATATAACTCCATCTGATAGAGGGGAACTGGAGATAACAAGTGTTAATCAACTCTATCTTAAGGAAGGTAGACTCAAAGTAAAAATTCTGGGCAGGGGCTTTGCCTGGTTTGATGCCGGGACCCATGAGGCATTTATAGAATCTTCTACTTTTGTAAGAGCAATTGAGGATAGACAGGCTTTTAAAATTGGCTGTGTAGAAGAGGTGGCATACAGGATGGGTTATATTACCCTTGAACAGCTGGATAACTTAGCAGAAGAACTGAGAAAGAGCACTTATGGTGAGTATCTTCTCAGGGTGGTGAAAGAGGAAGAAGGTAGATTTTAAGACTCCTATTCAATATCTTCCATTATGCAGTTGATCAGTTCAAGATCCCCTGGATAGGTAATTTTTATGTTATAGTAATCTCCTTCAACTACGCTGATCCTGCCTAAATTATAGTGAGTTATCATAGAAGAATCATCAGTAAAATCTCTCCTCCCCTCTTTCCATGCTAAGTCATGTGCTTTTTTAATCACCTTGAGATTAAATCCCTGGGGTGTCTGGATCTGAGCGAAACTGTCTCTTTTAACAAATTCTTCCACGGTAGAATTATCAATTTTTACCATAGAATCTCTGGGAAAAATTATCGGGATAACCGCTTTTTCTGATGAGAGTTTTTCTATGAGCTTCCTGATAAGGTCTGCCGAGATTAGTGGCCTGACACCGTCGTGGATCAGCACCTTACCCGAATTTTCACTGATTGAAACGAGTCCATTTTTTACACTTTCCTGGCGAGTCTCTCCCCCGGAAACAATTTTTGTAACTTTTTTCCATCTATTATTTTTTCTTATATCATACATTGTTTCAATAAATATGGGATTGATCACCACCACGATTTCATCTATTAGTTCACACTTTTCAAAATGATCTATTGTGTGTTCGATCACAGTTTTGCCCCTGAGATACTGAAACTGCTTCGGAATCTTTCCTCCCAATCTTTCACCTTTACCCCCTGCTACAATAATTGCAAAGTTTTTCTCTTCCATTATAATAACTCTTTGTTTATGTTTAATTATGCTTTTTTGAGAGAATTTATCAATGATTGTTGAAACAAAAAAGCGCTCCCTTGTAAAAGCTTTTTCCTGGAGAATCCTTGCAACATTAACTACCATACTCATTGTTTACCTGGTTTTTCACAATTTAAAGCTTGCCTCTATCGCCGGAGGTTTTGAGTTTATTGCCAAGATAATTGTGTATTTTATCCATGAAAGGGTGTGGAATAAGATCAGGTTCGGGAAAGAGGAAATTGAGCCTTTTGTAATATGGATAACGGGTCTTCCCCTCTCAGGTAAGACCACCATTGGTGATGAGGTGGCTGAGAGATTAAAGAAAGTGGGGTTCAGAGTTGAAAGACTTGATGGAAGAGATATAAGAAAACTCTTTCCTAAGACGGGCTTTTCACAGGAGGATAGGATTGTTCATAATGAAAGAGTAGCACATCTCGCCAGTATCCTTGAGAGGAATGGAATATGTGTTGTCGCAAGTTTTGTCTCTCCATATGAAGAAATGAGGAGTTTTGCCAGAGGTCTCTGTAAAAATTTTGTTGAGGTTTATCTTAAATGTGATGTGGAAACATGTGAGAAAAGAGACAGAGAGGGACTTTATGAGAGGGCAAGGAGAGGAGAGATAAAAAACTTCACTGGAATTTCTGACCCTTATGAAGAACCTGTTGATCCTGAAATTATGGTAGATGTGAGAAAAATGAATATAGGCGAGGCAACGGATAAAATTGTAGGTTATGTAAAAAGGAGGTTTTTGCGGTGACAGAGCATATCTATGAGCACAAACATAAGCTGACAAAAGCTGACAGAAGTGCAATAAAGGGACATGAACCTTTTGCTCTCTGGTTTACAGGGCTTTCAGGGAGTGGTAAATCCACCCTTGCCAATGAGGTGGAGTACACTTTGAATAAAAAGTACAGGGTTCATACCTATCTTCTTGATGGTGATAATGTAAGGAAGGGTCTTAATAAGGATCTTGGATTTACAGCAGAGGATAGGGAGGAAAATATAAGAAGGATCAGTGAGGTGGTGAAACTCTTTGTAGATGCGGGACTTGTTGCGATAACTGCTTTTATTTCACCATACAGAAAGGATAGAAATTTTGCAAGGAGCTTATTAGAAGAGGGAGAGTTCATAGAAATTTTTGTCAAAGCTCCTCTTGAGGTGTGTGAGGAAAGGGATCCCAAAGGTCTTTATAAAAAAGCAAGGGCGGGAGAGATAAAGCATTTTACCGGTATAGATGATCCTTATGAAGAACCTGAAAATCCAGAGCTTGTCATAGAAACCGATAAGTTGAGTATTGAAGAAAGTGTGGATAAAATAATAGGGCATCTTGTTGAAAAAGGTTATATAAAGGAGGCTTAAAGTGAATGAACCGCATGGTGGAGTTTTGATAAACAGAATTATGGAGGAGAAGAAAAGGGAAGAGGTTTTAAGTTCCCCTAATAAGTATTACAGAATTAAAATAGCCCCGAGATATGTATCAGATTGTGAGATGA
>JALTID010000233.1 GCA_027004335.1 bacterium | reverse complement strand
GCTGGAAAAAACAGGGCTGAAGGCAGGAAAAGACTTTTTTCTTGCTTTTTCACCAGAAAGGGTTGATCCAGGAAATAAAAAATACTCAACTAAAAACACACCAAAAATTGTGGGGGGATTAACTCCTGATTGCCTTGAAATTGCATCTTCCTTTTACCTCCAGGTAATTGAAAAAATAGTACCAGTATCTTCTCCAAAAGTTGCTGAGATGACGAAAATACTTGAGAATACCTTCAGAGCCATAAATATTGGCCTTGCCAACGAAACTGCAATGATCTGTGAAAAATTAGGAATAGATGTATGGGAGGTTATTGAAGCCGCTTCCACCAAGCCTTTTGGATTCATGCCTTTCTACCCTGGTCCTGGATTGGGTGGACACTGCATTCCCATTGACCCACACTACCTCAGCTGGAAACTTAAATCCTATAACTACAATGCGAGATTTATTCAGATAGCAGATGAGATAAATACAAAAATGCCCCTTTATGTGGTAAAAAAAATTTCAAAGGCTCTGAATGATCACAAAAAACCTATTAATGGTTCAAAGATTCTTATCTTAGGAGTTGCATATAAGCCGGATGTTTCAGATATAAGGGAATCCCCCGCCCTTGATGTTATCTCTCTTCTCAAGGAGATGAAGGGTAAGGTCTATTATAACGATCCCTTTATCCCAGAGATAGATGAAGCAGGATTAAAAATGCAATCACTGCCCCTTGAATATATAGAAGATTATGATATTGTTGTAATCGTCACAAACCATTCCACTTATAATTACAGAGAAATCGTAGAAAAAGCTAAATTAGTGGTAGATACTCGCAACGCAACAAAGGGTATTTCTTCATCCAAGATCTACAAGTTATAATTACGCATAGTGGTACAGCTTTTTAAATAACCTCCTATAAACTACTATTCTCTGAACTTCACCTGTACCCTCAAAAATATCAAAGACTTTTTGATCCCTATAAAGTTTTTCTATAAGATTATCCCTCTCCAGACCATCTCTTCCCATTATATCCAGAGCCATAGAAGTCACATACTGTGCAACATTTGCAGCAAAGGCCTTACTCATGGACGCATGTTTTGTATTCGCCTTACCCACATCTCCCTGCCATGCGGCATGCCATACGAGGAATCTCGCTGTTCTTATTCTTCTATCCATATCTACAAGTAACTCCTTTATCCTCTGGTATCTTGGGATGGGTCTGTCAATCATATAATTTTCACTAACCCATTCTGCAAGCCTTTCATATGCTGCTCTCGCTATTCCAACAGCCATAGCAGCTACAAGAGGTCTTGTCTGATCAAAGGTCTTCATCGCTCCTTTAAAACCACCACCCTTTACCTTTCTCTCGTAATATTCTTCCCCGCCAAGGAGGAAATCTTTATGAACCCTGCAATCTTCAAATATAAGCTCGGCCGTCTCAGCAGCCCTTAAGCCCATTTTATCTTCTATCTTACCTACCTTGAAACCCGGGGTACCTTTAAAGACGAGAAAAGCTCTATGTCCCGCTCTGCCGAGAGATTTATCCACGGTAGCAAATACAACATTCCAATCTGCCCTCGCACCGTTGGTTATAAAAATTTTGGTCCCATTTATTATATAATAATCACCATCTTTCACCGCTGTAGTGGTAAGGGCAGCCACATCTGATCCAAAACCCGGCTCAGTGAGAGCATATGCACCCCAGTGTGGTTTTTCTGTGTCTTTAAAAACATCAAAAGCAATTTTTTTCTGTTCAGGGGTTCCCATTATCATAACGGGAGGCCCACCAAGTCCAGGACCGGGAATATTTAAAAGTACCGCAGGGTCTCCCCATGCAAGCTCTTCCATCGCTATTACAGCAATTCTATTCATCTCACTTTCTTTCTTCTTTCCTTCTGGTTTACCAACTGGTTTATCTCCTCCACCCCCGCCGCCTAAAAGTTCTCCGCCGGTGATTCCCATTTTTACTATCTTCATCAAAAATTCCTCAGGAACACCATGCTTTCTGTCTGCCTCAATAGAAAGTGATCTTATTTCAGTTTTTGCAAACCAGTGGACCATATTTTTTATATTTTTCATCCCTTCACTTAATTCAAATTCAAACATTTTAGCCTCCATTTTTTATAGTAAATTTTGACGCTATATCCTCAAGGACC
>JALTID010000232.1 GCA_027004335.1 bacterium | reverse complement strand
CTATAACCCCACAGAGAGTAACAGATTTTATTTTCTTATCAATATTACAGACTCTTAATTCAACTCGAGGATTAAGGAACCCCTTTTTAAAAAACTCCTCTGTTAAATCGTTCTCCGTTTTCTTCAATAGTGAAATTGTACTCTCTTTCCCAATAAGCGGGTAAAGAAGATTTGCGTATCTTTTACCACTATCAAGGTGAATTTTGAATATCCAGTAGGGGGGACCTTCAAAGATCTTTATAAAAAGTCTTCCCTCTGAATCAAAAAAAATTTTTACATCTGCATCTAACAATCCCTTCTCCCTTGCCAGAGAGAGAATCCTATCTTTTATTAAATATAGATAGCTATTTCGCCATACACCCCCTTTTTCAGTTGGTAAAACAGAGAGTATCTCATTCTCTTCCAATCTATAATTACCTGTAACGATAATTTTTTTAATATACTTTTTTACTAAGGGACAAATCTCAAGAATACCATCTTTTATATAAAATGATATATTTTCGAGATCAAATCTGAGTATAGAAAGTTTCATCTCTCTATCTAACTCTTTTGGGGTAAGATCATGACCAGTCAACTTTTCCAGGTTAGCTTCCAATTCCGGAGGTATCCCCTGAGGGGCACATATCACCTGTACTGATGTTACATGAAAAGCGTATCCCACTAGAAATAAAAGCAAGTTACCAATCAAATTCATAATAAAAATGTGGCGCTAGTGAAAAATTACCGGGGAAATAGGAAAGTTTATTATCCCATCCAACACTTAATTTTACATTTTTCTCTAATAAATAAGTAATATCCAGCTGTTGATAATCAGAGGTGCTGAATGAAACATCTAACTTTTGAGATAATCTCTTGGTTAGTTTTATTTTAAAGACGGAATGTCTGGAAACATCAGAAAAGGAAGTTGTTATTGAGATCATGTCAAATCCCATTATTTCTTCTATCTTATTTTCTATTGCTCCAAGCTGATGTCTGAAAATGAGGTTTCCTGTTTCCACCACTCCAGTTGAACTACCCCCCACATTATGAGACATAATAGCTCCTGTTTTCATTCCAAAAATAACTAAAGAGAGTATATCTGCCTCAGGTAAAGGAGGTTCAGAATGTAACATTATTTTGAGGTCTCTCATCTTCCCTTCAACAAGTAAAGAGATTTTGTACATATAGTTATCCTGAATATCTCTTATCTCTGTTTTCAAAGAAACATCAATATATGGATTAACAGGTGAGGATCCATTAAAATTAATAATTCCTCTCTCAAGATAAAATTTCTTCTCCCTGAAAAGAGCATAACCCTTGATCATTTCCATGGTTCCAACAAATATGGGCTTTGTAAGTGTACCTTTTCCAAGGAGATCAAACTTCATCTCCATATTTGCAAGGTTATTATTTACAAAAAATCCCCCTCTTGAAAAGACTCGTACATTGAGGTTAAGCGGGAAATATTTTTTTTGAAGTAACTCTACCCTCCTTTTGATTAACTCTTTTTGCCAGTCTATTTTTCTCGTAAAGGAACCTCTTAAGACTTCAAGAGTACCTGAAAATGTAGGAGATACTGAAACCCCGGTCAATCTCAGATCGCCATTTACCATTAAATCAACACCTTCAAATGCATTGATCTCCACCGACTGAATATTCGCAAAAAGATTATAACCTTCAATTTTAAAATTGTTAAAAGGGATCTCTCCTCTAACCGAAATATCGCCATTACCTGTTTCCATGTTAAAAGTGTTAAAGACAACCCTGTCTCCAGTTAATTGCGCCACTCCATTTACTTTGATCTTCTGAGGAAAAGCATCAAGCAGGAAATATGAATTAACAAACTTCACCTCTCCAACGGGACTGAACTTACCATTTTTATTGGTGGCAGTCAAATTAACAAGTAGATACCCTCCGGAATCAATGAACTGTGGAGATATATCAGTTAGATAGAAAAGATCAAGATACCCCGAAACATTTATTTCAACTTTACCAAAAAGCTCTCCAGAGGCCTCAGCATAAATTTCACCGCTCCTTCCCTTCATTTCAGAAGAAAATTCAAATCTGTTATTCAATATTTTTATAGATGCCGGGCCCTTCAGGATAAAATTTTTCCTTCTGAGTACAAATTCTTCAATTTCCACCCCACCCCTTTCCACATAGAATT
>JALTID010000231.1 GCA_027004335.1 bacterium | reverse complement strand
TCTACTGTAGAAAGATTTTGTAAATCTGAGGCTTTTTCTAACTCCTGCCTCCCACTGGGAGAAATGAGTATCTGTGATTTCTTCAAATCCTGTAAATTCCCCCTTAAGATCAAAAAAATTCTCCCTGCTTCTACCATATCCCCCCCACAGTTCAAGTCCATCATCATGATAATTCATGGTGGTAAGGTAACCGGTAGTGTAGCTGTGGGTGTAAAACCCGGGGAAAGTTATCAGTCCAGGCTCCCCACGGAGGAGATCTGTTTGTGAAAAAGTTACTGTTAAAGGAGACCTTATGAGCCAGATTGAGAAGCTTTTTCTGTTGAAAATATTGTTTCTTCTTACAGAAATTGTGTCATCACCTCTGTAGAGGAAGGTTCCACGGGTGTCATAGTATTTGTAATTTCCCTTACTTCTGGTAAGGGAAGCAGAGAGAAAGATTCTGAATCTATCTCCAAAACTACCATTAAACCCTGTGCTGAGAAAATCTTCACTTCCTGTAGCTAAGGAAAATCGTCTTTTCTTCGTTGGTTTTGTTTCAATTGCCATAAGGTTCTCCCCGGATGATATGGCTGTGTCGGGTACAATGGTAATTGATGAGATGTCACCGGGTATGGAGTAGAGGTCAAGGGAACCATCAGGGGTCTCCCAGAAGATACCATTTATCTCAACTTCTGTATCTCTTGATTTTGCTCCCTGAATGGAGATTTCACTCTGGTCAGTTCTCCCCCCTGTCCTCTTTACCACCAGTGAAGGAGATGTTTCAAGGATCTGGTTAAGGTTTGATCTGTTTTTGATTTTCTTTTTGATGGTAAAATTTGTAGGGAAACGGGATGGTGCCGGTGCTGTTACCTCCAGAGATAAAACTGGAATTTCCTCACTCTGGTGGGACCATATGACCCCTGTGAACAATGGAGATAGCATCAAGATCAAAACCACACTTGTCCGGTGCGCATGCAAAATGGTTTCCAGCATCATCAATTAAATTCCCCCTGCTATCAACGGAGTTGTATCCTGTGTCAATAATTCTAACATATCTTATCCATTTCAGTCCTACATCTTTTAAATCAAACTGATCCCCCCCAGCCACTGCCGGGTTGGTGGCTGAGATTGTGGGAGGATTTGCATATACAGGGTGTACTCCTGCCAGATTGATGTAGTTTGCAGGATTTCCTGTTCCTCCCTCTCCATCTGCATTGAAAATGGATGGGAATCTCACGAAATTCTTCCCATCCTGACTTACCTCCACGAAAGCTGCTTCTGTAAATACAGAACTATCACTTTTCACAGGATTCTCAAATACTATGAAGTCAACTCCTGGGCCATCAGTCACATAATCTGCGAACTCAAGGGTTATGCTCCCACCATTGCCCAGTGAGAGCAGTTGTTCAGGTGATGATTGGGGAGTGGAACCACCTCTGGGAGGACCAAGAACATTTCCTGGAAGATATTTTTCTCCATATCCTCCTGAAATACCGATACTGTAGAAGATTACTTTCCCCCCATAGGGAGGTTTATATGGCAACTCCACAGAAATTTCAGCATCCGCTTTTGCTCCACAGCAATAAAAAAGAACTTTTTCTACGCCATTTTCAACACCAATTTTTATTGCACCGGAGGAGTAAATATCAGCTATTAGGGGATCTTCCACCGAGAAGGTGCCAACAAGACCATAAAATATTGTACCATCATCATCAATACCTGTAGCCTCAAAGGAGTATGTTTCCCAATCCCTTATAACTAATTTTTTCGGTTTAATAAATACCTTTTTTAGAAGAAGTCCCTCCTTCACCTCCACGGGGATCTTCCTTGAGTAATTCTTCCAGGTTAAATCTAAAAATGTTTCTCCAGATCCCCTTGAAAAAACTTTATGACCTTTTACAGAAGCTATTTCAGGATCTTCCGATCTCAGGGAAAAATTGGTGATCTCTTCAGAATAGCCATTTCTCATTTTATAAAATTTGATCTCAACTGATAGGCCTTTTTCAGGGAATAATATCCTCTCTGGAACAACTTTATAGATGCTTTTTTCTATGTTCTCTGTGGTTGTACTTTTCCCCTGACACCCCGCTAAAAGAATCAGAAGTAAAACAAAAAGGGGGACAGGCCCCCTGTATCTTATTCTCACCATTTTACCCAATTAGATGGAGAT
>JALTID010000230.1 GCA_027004335.1 bacterium | reverse complement strand
ATCTACACAGATGTTGAAGGAGTTTACACAGCAGACCCCAGGATAGTGGAAAAAGCAAGGAAACTCAGCAAGATCTCTTACGAGGAGATGCTTGAGATGGCAAGTCTTGGAGCAAAAGTCCTTCAGATAAGATCAGTGGAATTTGCAATGAAATATAATGTCTCCTTGGTTGTAAGGTCAAGTTTAAATTACAACCCGGGTACAATTATTACAAAGGAGGATGAAGAGATGGAAAAAGTTCTTGTTTCAGGAGTTACATACAATAAAAATGAAGCAAAAATTTCTGTGAGGAGAGTACCAGATAGGCCAGGAATCGCAGCGAAGATCTTTGATCCACTCAAAGACGCAAATATAAATGTTGATATGATCATTCAGAATATAAGTAAGGATGAATGTACTGACCTCAGTTTCACTGTTGCCAGAAATGAGATGAAAAAAGCTGTAGAAATTGTGCAGAAAGTTTCCCGCGAGATCGGTGCTGAAGGGGTAGAATATGATGATACTATTGCAAAAGTTTCCATAGTAGGGGTAGGAATGAGATCCCATCCCGGTGTTGCAGCCACCATATTTAATACCCTTGCAGATAATGGGATCAACATTCAGATGATCTCAACTTCGGAGATAAAAGTCTCATGTGTTATTGATGAAAAATACACAGAATTAGCCGTAAGAGTTCTGCATGATGCCTTTAATCTTGACAAAGAACCAGAAGCAGGAGAATAAATGCAAAAGAAAAAAAGAATAGAAATTTATGATACCACCCTGCGAGATGGAACTCAGGGGGAAGATATATCCTTCACAGTTTCTGACAAAATCAGAATAGCGCATAAGCTTGATGAACTTGGAATTGATTACATTGAAGGAGGGTGGCCCGGATCAAACCCCAAGGATATGGAATTTTTCAACGAGGTAAAAAAAGAGAAATTTTCCCATGCAAGAATTGCTTCATTTGGAAGCACAAGAAAGGCAGATAAGATCTGCGAAGCAGATGAAAATATTCAAATGCTGGTTCAATCAGAAACTCCCGTAGTAACAATTTTTGGTAAAAGCTGGGACCTGCATGTTCAAAAAGCTTTAAAAATCCCTCTGGAGCAGAATCTTGACCTTATCTACGATTCTATCAGTTATCTTAAAAAGCATTTTGATAAAGTTTTCTATGATGCGGAACATTTTTTTGACGGCTACAAAAACAACCCTGAATATGCACTTAAGACTCTTAAAGCTGCAGAGGAAGCAGGAACAGATTGCCTTGTCCTGGCAGATACCAATGGAGGGACCCTTCCCTTTGAAATTCAGAAGATAGTGAGAGAAGTAAAAAAACATATAAATGCGCCTTTTGGTGCCCATATGCACAACGATTCTGAAACTGCCGTGGCGAATTCCCTCATCCTTATTCATGAGGGTGGAAGTCATGTTCAGGGTACCATCAATGGTTTTGGTGAGAGATGCGGCAATGCAAATCTGGTCTCAATCATACCGGCGCTGATGCTTAAAATGGGACTTGGAGCAATTCCAAGAGATAATCTTAAAAAGTTGCGGGAAGTTGCCAGATTTGTCAACGAAATTGCCAATCTTCCCCATGATAAGCATCAACCTTATGTTGGGCAGGCAGCTTTTGCACACAAAGGGGGGGTCCATGTAAGCGCTGTTATGAAGACCCCCAGAACCTATGAGCATATAGATCCAGAATTAGTGGGTAACCATAGGAGAGTTCTTATTTCTGATCTCTCAGGGAAAAGCAATATTCTTTACAAGGCTGAAGAATTTGGTATTGATCTGAGCAAAAGTGATGAAAAAACAAGATACCTCGTTCAGATGCTGAAGGAGATGGAGCACCAGGGTTACCAGTTTGAAGGAGCAGAAGCGAGTTTTGAACTAATTATGAGGAAATACCTTGGTGAAGTTCCGAGATTTTTTCGTCTAAGAGGTTTCAGGGTAATTGATGAGAAACGCTCTGAATCTGAACCAACTATATCTGAAGCCACAGTTATGATAGAGGTTGAAGGAGAAAAAGAGCATACCGCCTCTCTGGGAAATGGCCCCGTCAATGCTCTTGATAATGCTTTAAGAAAGGCTCTTATATCCTTTTACCCATCTCTAAAACAAGTTAAGCTAAAAGATTACAAGGTGCGAGTACTAACTGCAGAAAAAGGGACGGCAGCAGCTGTTAGAGTTTTAATTGAATCGGGAGATGAAGAAACCGCATGGGGAACTGTTGGAGTATCTGAAAATATTATTGAAGCCAGTTATAATGCGCTGGTAGATAGCATCAATTACAAACTCTTTAAAGATTCTCTAAAAAAGCAAAAGAAAAAGAAGTGAAAAGAGTAGTAGTGGCACATTTTTTGTAGAAAAATTGTTATGAAGAAAAAAATTTTTTTTAACTCTCTGATCATATTTTTCTTTTTCCTCCTCTTTTCTTCTGCCTTAAATGCTGATTGGGGAGCCCCCCCTGTAAATGGAAAAGGGTTAAAGATAGGAAGTAGAATCTATCCTTCACTTTTTTTCGCTCCTTCTTCCCTTGATTTTTCCTACAACACATTGAATTACCCTGTAAAGGGAAGATGGAAACTCCTTGTAATTTTAGTTCAATTTTCAGATTATCCTCATAATAAAACAGAATCAACACCGCAGTATTTCCACGACATGATTATGGGAGGTAAAAACTATCCCTTTAAAGATATGAATTCCTTCTACTTAGAAATGTCTGGCGGGAGATTTGGATTCTCTGAGGCCATTGTAACAAACTGGTACACCCTTCCCCATACAAGAGAGTATTACGCGTGCAACGCTGATCAGTGTGACGATTACAATGCACATGGATTTTTAAGAATTGGCGATACATGGTACCCTGAAGGAGTCCTTGATCTTGCCAACGATGCACTTAATCTGGCCTTAAAAAACAATCCAGATCTCTCATTAACAGAGTTTGACAATAACAATGATGGTGTCCCAGAATCCATATTCATAATCCATTCCGGTACAGGAGCAGAGAGTTCCAGTGATCCTCTTGATATCTGGTCTCACAGAAACGAGTATTCAGTGGATATAACTTATGGGCAGGGCTATTCAGGTTCTCTCATATATGTAATGGGTCCTGAGTTATTTTCAAAAAGTGATACAATGCCTGTAAGAATGGGGGTATTTGCTCACGAATTCGGACACGTTCTCAATCTTCCAGATCTGTATGACACTGATTACTCCTCCTGTGGAGATGGTCCCTATTCTTTAATGAGTTACGGAGTACACACAGGAAACCCTCCTGGATCAAACCCCTACCCCCTTGATGCATGGTCAAAAACTGAACTGGGATGGGCTTATCCAATTGATATTACAATAAATACATGCGGAAGGATCGTTTATCCCATTCAAATTTCAAATGTTGTTTACAGGTACAATCCCCGGAAAGGGGAAGAGTATTTTCTTGTAGCTTTTAGAAAAGACTATGGCTTTGACCATCAGATGTTCTCTAACCTTGCAAAAGACTGGAAGGGAGCTGTATATATCTGGCATGTAGATGAAAGTAAGGGAGAGGTTTTTCCTGATAGGTTGGATACGAGTCTCCCCTATAATACAGAGGAGTGTGTTCCTACCCAAGAAGACTGTTCCCAGAAGCATTATGTTCTTTCGCTTGTGCAGGCAGATGGCCTCTTTCAGCTGGAACAAACTCCGGCAGGTGGGGGATGTGCGACTCCAGACTGGGGAGATCTTTACCATAGTGGGGATTACTTCAGCATTAATACAGTACCAAATTCCAACTGGTGGGATAATACTCCTTCCAATTTTACTGTGGATATAATAAAGATTACCGATGATTATGCCAAGATCAATTTTATTGTTGATCCTGATTTTAAACTCTCTCCACCAGAAATACTCTCTATTCCAAAAACCAGCGTGGAAGCGGGGAAATTATACAAATATCAGGTGAGAGCAAGTGGATATGGTCTTAGTTTTGAATTAGAGGAGGGACCAAAGAGGATGTCAATTGATCCTGCAACAGGGATAATAAAATGGCAGACCAGTAAAAACAATATAGGGAATCATAGGATCACAGTTAAAGTTGAAAATTGCGGTGGTGATGATGAACAGCAGTTTATCCTTGTAGTTTATGAACCACCCTCCCAAGGATGTTCATGTAGAAACAGTGGAACACCATGGAATCTACTTCAAATTCCCCTCTATCTTCTGCTATACTTAATTTTGAAAATAAGATTCAGAGAAAAGGCTGGAGCTTAAAAAGATATGAAATACTCCATTGTGGTACCTGCATACAATGAAAAAGAAAATCTTCCGGAATTACTTTCCAGTATAAAAGAAATAATGAACTCGTTCAATGAGAAATATGAAGTTATTCTGGTGGATGATGGAAGTACAGATGGCACAAGAGAATGGATCAAAGCTTCTCTGGAAAAATATCCTTTTTTAACATACATAAGATTTAGAAAAAATTCAGGCAAATCAGCAGCCCTTCAGGCAGGGTTTGACCATGCAAATGGAGAAATCATCATCACAATGGATGCAGATCTGCAGGATGACCCGGCGGAAATTCCCAAACTCCTTGCAAAGCTTGAAGAGAGGTATGATTTAGTTTCCTGCTGGAAGGAGAAGAGACAGGACCCTATATCCAAGACTCTCCCATCAAAGATCTTTAATGCAACAGTTAGATGGACAACAAAGGTTAAACTTCACGACATGAACTGCGGGTTCAAAGTATATCGAAGAGAGGTTGTTAAAAATTTAAAAATCTATGGCGAACTACACAGATTTATTCCTGTTCTCGCAGCATGGAACGGATTTAGTGTAACTGAAGTCCCTGTGAAGCACCATCCGAGAAAATATGGTAGATCAAAATTTGGCTGGGAAAGATTTTTTAAAGGCTTCTTTGATTTTCTCACTGTTCTTTTCTTGACCCGTTTTAAATACAGACCTCTTCATCTTTTCGGGGGAATAGGGTTACTGTTTTCTCTTTTAGGCACGATTATTCTACTATATCTCTCTGTTCTCTGGGTGGGAGGAGTAAGACCCATCGGGAACAGGCCTTTATTTTTCCTTGGGATCCTCCTTGTAATTGTGGGAATTCAATTTTTTTCAACTGGTTTTATTGCAGATATGATCGTATCTGGGTGGTTTCACACTGAACGAGTTTTTTATCCCCTGGAGGAAATAGATGGAATATACCTCAAGCAATCTGGGGAAATACCAGACCAGGAATCCGCTGGTAAAACATCTGGTGGAGAAGTTCCAGAAAGAGGTTCTTGAAAAAATATCAAACTTCTCACCTGAATCAATCCTTGAGGCAGGATGCGGTGAGGGATTTATTATTTCTCAGCTTGAATCAGGTCTCAAGGTAGGTATAGATATTTCATGTGACGCTATAAAATGGGCAGATGAACACTGGGAAGGAACACACTTTTTATGTGGAGACATATTCCACCTTCCATTTAAAAATAATTCCTTTGATTTAGTTCTCTCACTGGAAGTTCTTGAACATCTTGAAGAACCAGAAAAAGCCTTAAATGAGTTAAAGAGAGTAGCAGGGAAAGAAATAATCATCAGTGTCCCCCACGAACCCTATTTCAGGCTGGGAAATTTTTTCAGGGGTAAATATTTAACACACTTAGGCAACCATCCAGAGCATATACAGCAATTCACTGGTAAAAAATTTAGAAAATTCATGGGATCAGGCTTCAAAAAATTCGAGGTTCTGGGATCTTTTCCATGGCTTATTGGAATAGGGTATCTATAAAAATCACCTGCATTCATAGTCGGTAAATACTGCAGCGGCCACAACTGTTGTCCACATTCCATCAGGAGAAACCACTGTAGCTGCTGTGATACTTCTGGTTTGAACTATATAACCTGAGACTTTCCAGATCTGCTTCTGCTCATCCCATGCTTTATCAAGATCTATTTCCAGCCCCATTGTTGAGGCAAGCATATCCACAGCAAGATCCTCAGCATAATCTCCCGCTATCTCCTCAGTTTCTCCATAAGCATGATGCTCAGAGAGATATCCATACATATTTTTATCTGCAGGAATAGCAAGACCCACAGAGGCTGCTATCAATCTCCCTGGTTCATTGGACTGTTGCTTTGCAAGGATACAGAAGGTTATTTCTCCCGGACGAAGGTATTTTAAACCCTCCTCTCTGGACACAATCTCACACCCCGGGGGTATTATTGAAGAAACCTCAACTAAATTATATGGGGCGATCCCGGCATCCCTTAGAGCCATTTCAAAGCTACCAAGTTTTTCCTTATGTCTCCCTATCCCTCTGGCTAAAAAGAGCTTTTTACCAATGATCATAATCTACCTCCATGTAACTAAAAATTATACCCCTAAGAAGGTTAAAGGCAAGAATTACTCATCTTTATCACAATATGGTAAAATTATGAAAAAATTATTCAGGAGGTAGAAAAAATGGGGAAGTTTCTTCTTGCTATTGATCAGGGGACGACTGGAAATACCGCTTTGATCCTAAGCGATGATCTAAAGTTACTAGCAAAAGTTAACAAAGAATTTCCTCAAATATACCCACAGCCAGGGTGGGTAGAACATAACCCAGAAGATATCTGGAATGGAGTCGG
>JALTID010000229.1 GCA_027004335.1 bacterium | reverse complement strand
TTTGATTTTTTTCTCAAGTGGTGCAAATAGACTGAAATTTATGTTACTTGGTTGGAAATTTGGAGTAGGTGATCTCAGATGTTTTAAAAGTGCACCTGTGGCAGTAGTGTCAGGGAGTACCAGAGGAATTTTATTGTCGACATAGAGTTGCTTAAGGTAATATCCTGAGATTATACCGGTGGTGGCTGATTCAATGTAACCCTCCACTCCTGTAATTTGTCCCGCAAGGAAGATGTCGCTATTCTTTATTCTCAGGAAGGTGTCAAGGATCAGGGGAGCATTTATATAGGTGTTTCTGTGCATACTTCCATACCTAAGGAATTCTGCATGGTTAAGACATGGGATCATCCTGAAGATTCTTTCCTGCTCTCTGTAGGTTAACTTGGTTTGAAATCCCACAAGGTTAAATGCTGTTCCTTCTTTGTTTTCTCTTCTAAGTTGTACCACAGCATAGGGTCTTTTGCCTGTTTCAGGATCAGTAAGTCCTACGGGTTTCATTGGGCCATGAGATAGAACTTCTATTCCTCTTTCAGCCATTTCTTCAATGGGGAGACAACCTTCAAAATGTTTCCTCTTTTCAAAGTCATGGTATGGTACTTTTTCAGCTTTAATGAGTTCCCTGACAAATTTTTTATATTCATCCTCTGTCATGGGACAATTCAGGTAATCTTTTTCACCTCCTTTCCCATACCTGCTTCCCCAGAAAGTCCTCTTCCAATCAATGGATTCAGCTTCCACAATTGGAGCAATGGCATCGTAAAAATAGAGGAATTCATCGCTGATAAGTTTTCCTATCTCCTTTACAAGTGCATCTGAGGTGAGGGGACCGGTGGCAATTATCACAGGAGGATCAGGGACCTTTGTCACTTCCTCTCTTACTATTCTAACATTTTTCAGAGAAGATAATTTTTCTGTTATCTCTCTGGAGTATTTTTCTCTATCAACTGCAAGGGATTGTCCAGCAGGCACCTTATACCTATCAGCAGCTTCCATAACTATGGAGTTCATCATTCTCATTTCTCTTTTGAGAATACCAGGTGCCGATATTTCTGAATCAGACCTGAAGGAATTACTACATACAAGTTCTGCAAGATATTCAGTTTTATGGGCAGGAGTGGTTTTTAATGGTCTCATTTCATACAGTATTACCGGGATGCCTTTCTTAGCAAGGTACCATGCAGCTTCGCTACCTGCAAGACCTGCTCCGATGATATTTATTTCATTGAATTTCATTTATTGAGGAGCTCAGATTTAGTAAAAATTGATCTAAGAGTGTAGCCTTCCGCCTCAATCTTCTCTCTGCCACCTTCTTCTCTGTCCACAAGGGCTACTATTCCCACAATACTATAACCAGCTTCTTTTACTCTTTTAGCTGCTTTTAAACTTGAACCACCTGTGGTTACCACATCTTCCACTATAATTACTGGGACACCTGTTTCCAGATTCTTCCATCCCTCTATCCACTGCGAAATTCCGTGTGTTTTAGGTTCTTTTCTTACAATAAATGCAGGAATTGGTTGACCTTCCAGGTAACTGATCAGTGATACCGCCGTTGCAATGGGGTCGGCACCGAGAGTAAGACCACCAACTCCTTTTACTTCTTGATTAAACTTTTTTATTTCTTCAAAGAAAAGCTTTCCCACCAGATAACTTCCTTCTGGATGGAGAGTGGTGTGTTTACTATCAAAATAGAAATTGCTTTTTCTGCCAGATGCAAGAATTACCTCTCTTTCCTCATACGATTTTTCCATGATTATCTGTTTTAGCTTTTCTCTCATCTCTTTTAGTGTCATTATTTCTCCTCCTCTCTGCTTACTTCAAAAAGTGACATCTGCGGAGATCTTTCTACACCTCTGGGATCTACAGGGTAATCACCTGTAAAACATGCATAGCAGAAGTTGTCTGATGATCCAACCACCTCCCTTAATCCATCAATGCTCAGATAACCCAGAGTATCTGCTTCAAGATCTTTTCTTATTTCTTCAATTGAACTTGATTTCTGTGAAGCAATTAACTCCTTCTGGGCAGGTGTATCAATCCCGTAATAACAGGGATGAGTAACCGGCGGGGAACTGATCCTGAGGTGAATTTCTTTTGCCCCTGCTTCTCGGAGCATTCTGATGATTTTCTTGCTTGTAGTTCCTCTTACTATTGAGTCATCAATGACAACCACTCTTTTATCTCTTAAAAGACCTTTTACCGGGTTCAATTTTAGTTTTACCCCCAGATCCCTTTGGCTCTGAAGGGGCTGGATAAAGGTTCTTCCTATATAATGATTTCTTATTAGCCCCATTTCAAACGGAATACCTGATCTCTGGGAATATCCTATGGCGGCAGGTACCCCTGAATCGGGAACGGGAATTACAAGATCAGCTTCAACATACTGTTCCTCTGCAAGCTTTTCACCTAACTTTTTTCTTATTTCGTATACTGATACACCATCGTAAATTACGCTGTCAGGTCTGGCAAAATAGATCAGTTCAAAAACGCAGGATGCTTTTTCTCCCCGCCCTGATAGATACTTACTAAAGATCCCTTCTTTCCCTATGAAAAGGACCTCTCCAGGTTCAATGTCCCGAATATAAGTAGCATCTATAAGATCAAAGGCGCATGTTTCTGACGCAACCACATATCCATCACCCAATTTTCCAAGGACAAGTGGTCTGAACCCTCTGGTATCTCTTGCTGCCACAAGATACTGAGGGGTAAGCATTACCATTGAAAAGGCTCCCTGAAGTTTATCAATTGAGTTAACGATTTTAGCTTCTATGAGTTCAGAATCATCCATGGCTATCAGATGAAGCAGAACCTCAGTGTCAACTGTGGTGTGGAAAATAGCACCATCTTTCTGGAGCTGCTTTCTCAGTCTGTCTGCATTTACTAAATTTCCATTGTGTGCCACTGCAAAGGTTCCCCATTCATATTCCACAACCAGTGGTTGAATATTTCTTGCAGCAGAAGCTCCATGTGTTGAATATCTAACATGTCCGATTGCCATATCACCGGGTAATCTACGGAGGATGTTTTTTGTAAAAACCTCTGTTACCATGCCCATGTGTCTGTAGGTATAGGTTTTTCCTGTTTCGCTTTCCATTGATACAATCCCGGCACTCTCCTGACCTCTGTGCTGGAGAGCAAATAGACCATAATATGCAAGGTTGGAGGCTTCTGGCATATTATAGAAGGCAATTACGCCACATTCATCTCTTAAGGGCAAATTTACCCCCTTTTATTGTCTTAAAGATTCTTCCAGAAAATTATCCCATTTTTTAAATAATTCAACAGTGTTAATAATTAGTTGAGCATCTATGATACCTTTTTCATTAGTAGTTTTTCCTAAGTAGTAAATGGGTATGTTCTTCTCTCTTACTGCTTTTTCAAAATTTTCTCTATTTTTTTCCTTTACTTCTATTAAAACTCTTCCCGGTGTTTCTGAGAAGAGAATTCTGTCTATTCTCTCGTTACCACCTGGTAATTTAATGTTGAACCCAATTTTGCCTCTGCTTCCCATTGACATCTCTAAGAGCGCCACAGCCACTCCCCCCTCTGAAACATCGTGAGCGGATTCTATGTTTCCTTCCCACCATAAACTTAGCAGAAGTTCCACAAGATTTGCAATATATTCAAGATTAATGGAGGGTAACTTTCCAATAATACTTCCTTTTTTCATTTTAAGATATTCGCTACCTGCAAGTGAGAGAGGAGAATCACCAACGAGGTAGATCAGATTATCTCCTGAGGTAAAGAAATTTGAAGGTATTTTTTTTATTCCTTCTGCCAGACCCACCATTCCCACTGCAGGGGTGGGCAGTATGGGTTTCCCATTTGTTTCGTTATAGAAACTTACATTCCCACTTACCACCGGTGTCTTGAGAATCTCACATGCCAGGCTTAGTCCCTCTACTGATTGCTCAAACTGCCACATAATTTCAGGTTTTTCCGGATTTCCAAAATTAAGACAATCTGTGATTGCAAGAGGTCTGGTCCCAATTGTTGCAAGATTTATAGCAGCTTCTGCCATAATCCACTTACTTCCCTCAAGAGGGTCAAGATATGTATATCTCCCATTGCTTTCAACCACAAGACCAAGAAATTTATTGGTCCCTTTTATTCTTAGAAGTGCCGCATCTCCTCCTGGCCTTATAACGGTATTAATCTGGACCATATGATCGTACTGTCTGTATATCCATCTTTTACTAGCGATGTTTGGTCTTACAAGTAGTTCTTCTATGGTCTCAGTTAGGTCATCAGGGAGGGGAAGAGAATTTTCATCAAATGAATGGACCTCTTTTATATAATCTGGAACTTTTCTTGGTCTGTCATATACAGGAGCTTCTTCTGTAAGAGGATGAACCGGCAGTTCAAAAACTTTTTCTCCATGGAAATATCCCACCATTACTGGTTCTTCTATAATTTCTCCTATTTCCACTGCCTGAAGATCCCACTTTTGAAAGATCTTTTTTACCTCCTCTTCATGACCTTTCTTTACCACCAGTAGCATTCTCTCCTGTGATTCTGAGAGCATGATCTCATAAGAAGTCATTCCCTCTTCTCTTGTAGGCACTTTGTCTAGATTTAGTATCATACCAGTGCCAGCTCTCCCTGCCATTTCAAAGGAACTTGAGGTTAGTCCAGCAGCCCCCATATCCTGAATTCCCACTATCAGATTTTTATCCATTACTTTCAGGCATGCCTCAAGGAGGAGTTTTTCCATGAAGGGATCACCCACCTGTACTGTGGGTTTTTTCTCCTCTGTGTCTTCTGAGAACTCTTCTGATGCCATAGTTGCACCATGAATCCCATCTCTCCCTGTTCTTGACCCTACATAAAACACTTTATTTCCAGGTCCCACAGCTCTTCCGTAAAAGATCTTATCTTTATTCGCTATGCCAAGGGTGAAGGCATTGACCAGTATATTATAGTTGTACCCCTTTTCAAAATATGTTTCTCCGGCTACTGTGGGAACACCAACACAGTTGCCATAGTCCCCGATCCCCTCAACAACACCTTCCACCAGATATTTCATTCTGGGAAACCCGATTTCTCCAAAATGGAGTGAGTCCATATTTGCAATTGGTCTTGCCCCCATTGTGAAAACATCTCTGAGTATACCACCAACTCCTGTGGCTGCTCCCTGGTATGGTTCAATATATGATGGATGATTGTGACTTTCCATTTTAAAAACTACAGCCAGACCATCTCCAATATCCACGACCCCCGCATTTTCTCCCGGTCCCTGAATAACCTGAGGACCTTTGGTGGGGAATCTTTTCAGAAATTTTTTAGAGCTCTTGTAACTACAATGCTCTGACCATAGTCCTGCAAAAATTCCCAATTCTGTGTATCCAGGTTTTCTTCCAAGTATTTTAAATATCCTCTCATATTCATCCTCTTTCAGTCCCAGTTTTTTAGCTAATTCAACAGAAACTTCAGGTTTTTTTTTCATAATTTTCTCCTGTGTAAGGTGTAATTATATCAGAGAAGATTTGGTTTTCAAAAGGAAGATATAAGTCTTGACTACACTTTAATTTCTGCTAAACTTTTCCCTTAATTTATTTATTCGGAGGTTAGATATGAAGGTTGACCTTCACATGCATACAAATTGCTCTGATGGGATCTATCCACCTGAGGAAGTGGTTAAAAAAGCAGAAATTGGTGGACTTGATGTGATTGCCATTGCTGATCATGATTGTGTGGAAGCAAATGAAAAAGCACAGGGTTTTAATACTCCTCTTAAGATAATAAGAGCTGTTGAGGTAACAAGTTACCGGGGTCCTGATGAGATCCATATTCTGGGTTATTTTAAAAAGTTTGATGAAGATTTTAAAGAATTTCTTAAGAGCATTCAACATGAAAGACTGGGAAGAATTAAGGAGATAGTGTCAGAATTACAAAAATTTGGTGTAGATGTTACTGTTGAAAAGCTTTTTGAAAGGTTTGGTGCCACTACCTATACAAGGGGCCACCTTGTTTTTTATCTTATGGAAAATGGCTACGGTGCAACTCCTTCGGAGGTTTTTGAGAAATATTTGAAGGACTTTTCTGTACCCATAAGTGTTACTCCCGAAGGAGCTGTTTCAGAAATTTTAAAGGGTGGCGGAATTCCTGTGTGGGCTCATCCTGTACCTGAGGAGATAGAAAAACATTTTGATTATATGCTTAAAGCTGGAATAAAAGGTATAGAGGCGTACAATGGAAGAAGGGGCATGACTGATGAGATAAGTGAAAGTTTTGTAGAAATTGCAAGAGAACATGACTTGCTTGTAACTGCTGGTTCTGACTGGCATGGCTATACAAGAGACTATAATCTTGGTGATTTTTACAAGACTGAAAAGGAAATCGGGAAATTTCTGAAGATTTTTTTATAAGTCTGGGCTATTTTCATTCTTTTCGGAATTGCTCTCTTAACCAGAATAAGGCGGGAACTTGACTTTGTTTAATCAAGATGATATTATTAGTTCAAACAAACAGGTGGTTAAGTATGAAATATGAAAATTTACCCGGGTGGTCAATAAAAGTATTAAAAAGTTTAATGGATGTAGTAACTCCTACAAAAATCAAACTTGATTATGACTACAAAGAAATAATTCTCAAACAGATAGATGATTTTTTGTTCTATCTACCTTGGAT
>JALTID010000228.1 GCA_027004335.1 bacterium | reverse complement strand
GGGTAATCCTCATCAGGGAAAGAAAGTATCCTAAAGCTGTTTCAATCCTAACCCAGGCTTTAACAATAAATCCAGGAGAAGCAAAGGCATGGTACAATAGAGCCCAGGCATATTATTTGATCGGGGAAAAGAAAAAGGCAATCAGTGACTTTAAAAAAGCTTTTGATCTGGATCCTTCTCTGAAGTTCAAGGCAAAAATCTCCAAATTCTTCCTCGCTCACAAAGAATTAATGAAGTTATTGAAGTGAAAAAAAGGGGCATATGCCCCTTTAAAATCTACTGAAGATTCTCAACGATCATCGCTACTGCTTCACCTCCGCCGATGCAGAGGGAGGCAAGCCCCAATCTTTTATTGTATTTTTTAAGAGCATAAAGAAGAGTTGTTAATATCCTTGCACCACTGGCCCCTACTGGATGACCGATGGAAACTGCTCCACCATGAACATTTACTTTTGCGTAGTCAATGTTGAGTTCTCTAAGAGCAAGAAGGGTTACCACCGCAAAAGCCTCGTTAATTTCCCAGAGATCAATGTCTTCAACTTTCATCCCGGTTTTGTCAAGGACCTTCTGGATAGCATAAACGGGAGCCTTTGTAAAATACTTGGGATCGGTGGAAGCCTGAGCATGGGCTATGATTCTAACAAGCGGCTTGATTCCACTTTTCTCTGCAATTTCTTCAGCCATTACAACTACAGCGGCAGCTCCGTCATTGATTGTAGACGCATTAGCTGCGGTTACTGTACCATTTGGAGTAAAAGCAGGTTTAAGATTGGGTATTTTATCAAATTTTACCTGCTTAGGACTTTCATCCTCTTCCACCACCGTTATCTGTCCCTTCCGTCCCGGGACTTCAACAGGAATTATTTCATCCTTAAACCATCCTTCCTCTGTAGCTTTCAGGGATCTTCTATAACTTTCTGCAGCAAATTCATCCTGTTCTTCTCTAGTTATATTACATTCTTCGGCACATATATCTGCAGCCTGTCCCATATGAAAATCATTGTAAACATCCCAGAGACCATCTTTAATCATAAGATCAACAATTTCGCCATTTCCCATCCTGTAACCTCTCCTTGCCTTATAGAGAGCATAGGGAGCAATACTCATATTCTCCTGGCCACCTGCAGCAATAATATCTGCATCTCCAAGAGCAATGATCTGTTCTGCAAGCATAATACTTTTTAACCCCGAACCGCATACCTTGTTAATGGTCATACAGGGAGTTGTAACGGGGAGCCCAGCAAAAATTGCTGCCTGTCTCGCAGGAGCCTGACCAATACCACCAGTGATGACATTCCCCATAATTACTTCGTTAATTTCAGCAGGCTCCAATCCAGCTCTTTTTATTGCCTCTTTAATCGCAACTGCTCCTAATTTAGGTGCTGGAACAGTGCTCAGACCACCAAGAAAAGAACCTACAGGTGTCCTTGCAGCACTTACAATTACACTATTTCTCCTACTCATGTTTCCTCCTCCTATTATTTGCTTTTATTTTCCAAGGATGGGAAAAGCAGTCAATTATTTTTATAAAAATTTTCCCCAAGTTCTTTAATTTCCTCTAATGCCTCAGGATTTAACAACGAACTCAGATCCCCAGGATTCTCTCCGATATATGCAGCTCTGATGGCCCTTCTTATCACCTTGGCATTTCTGGTCTGAGGTAACTGAGAAACAAAGTGGATCTCTTTGGGGGCAAGAGCCTTCCCCATTTCTTTTAGCAGTAATTCCCTGATTTCTTTCTTTAATTTTTCAGATGCTTCTTTTCCTCCTTTAAGAACAGCAAAAACCACCACCGACTGACCTTTAACTGGATCCGGGACACCCACAGCTGCAGCTTCAACCACCGCAGGATGTTCTACAACTATACTCTCAACCTCCGCGGGACCAAGCCTCTTTCCGGCGACCTTTATTACATCATCACTCCTGCCAAGAATGTACCAGAGATCATCCTCATCAACAGCTGCCCAGTCTCCATGGACCCACACATTCTCAAACCTTGACCAGTATGCTCTTATATATCTGTCTGGATCCTTCCAGAAACTATAGGTCATCCCGAGCCATGGCTTTCTTACAACCAATTCTCCCACCTGGTTTCTGATTGAATTTCCATTTTCATCTACTACATCAGCATACATCCCGGGAAGAGGACCTGAAAAAGCTGCTGGTTTA
>JALTID010000227.1 GCA_027004335.1 bacterium | reverse complement strand
GAGAGGTATACAACTTTGCATCAGAGTCAATTTTTGGATCAGCGCTATAAACACCGTCAACATTTGTCGCTTTTAGTAAAACATCAACTCCCATCTCAATACCCCGCAGGGCTGCAGCGGTGTCAGTAGTAAAAAATGGGTTACCTGTCCCAGCAGCAAAAATCACAACTCTCCCTTTCTCAAGATGTCTCTGGGCTTTCCTTCTTATATAAGGTTCTGCAATAGCTCTCATCTCAATGGCGGTAGCAACTCTAGTGGGTATTCCTCTCTTTTCAAGGACATCCTGAAACGCAAGTGCATTTATCACTGTGGCAAGCATGCCCATATAATCACCAGTGACCCTGTCAATACCTTTTCCAGTTCCTCTGATCCCTCTGAAGATATTTCCACCACCAATAACAATAGCTATCTGAACTTCCTTTTTCCACGCTTCGCTAACCTCATCTGCAATAGAAAAAATTGTCTCTGCGTCAATTCCAAACTCCTCTTCTCCAGCAAGAGCTTCACCACTTATTTTTAAAAGAATCCTGTTAAATTTAAACGACATTACTTCTCTGCCACTATTATTTCATCCTCGCCCAATCTCATTCTAACAAATCTCCTTACAACAATGTTTTCTCCAAGTTTAGCAATATGCTCTTTGATGAGGTCAGAAATCTTTTTCTTCTGATCTGCAATGTACGATTGCTCAAGGAGACAATTTTCTTCATAAAATTTGTTGATTTTACCCTCTGCAATTCTCTCAGCAATGTTCTCAGGCTTACCATCAACAATTGCAGCCTGCTTATAAATTTCTTTTTCTTTCTCAATCTCTTCAGAAGGGACTTCCTCCTTACTCACATATCTTGGACTCATAGCTGCAATCTGCATTGCAATTTCTTTTACAAGGCTCTTGAATTCGTCTGTCCTTGCCACAAAATCTGTCTCACAGTTAACCTCTACCAGAACCCCAAGTTTATTGTCATGATGAATATAACTTCCTACGACACCGTCAACTGCGGCTCTACCACTCTTTTTATCAGCGCTTGCAATGCCTTTCTTTCTCAAAACCTCAGCCGCCTTATCCATATTTCCTTCAGCTTCTTCAAGGGCTTTTTTACAATCAAGGATACCTGCACCTGTTCGTTCCCTTAGAGTTTTAATCATTTCTGTAGTTATCTCAGCCACTTTCTACCTCCATCTGCATCTATTATAATTTATTCTTCCGCCTCAGTCCTATCTTCCTTTTCACCTTCTGCAATTTCTCTTTTTTCTTCAGATTCCCCTTCTCTCTCAGATTTATTAGCAGCTCTTCTCACTTTTATTACTTTTGCACTTTCCTTCGTTTGCGCCTGGGCAACTTCAATTGATTCCTCAACAGCCTTTTGCAATTTCTCCTCCCTTAGTTTCAACCCCTCTTCAACAGCCTCTCTAATCTTTGAAGTGAAGAGCTTTATTGATCTTATAGCATCATCATTACCAGGTATGATGTAATCAATTAAATCAGGATCAGCATTGGTATCAACGATACCAACCACTGGAATACTCAGTTTCTTTGCCTCCATCACCGCTATTTCTTCATTTTTTGTATCAACAACAAAAACGGCCTGTGGTAATTTCTCCATGTCTCTAATCCCATTAAGAACTCTTTCAAGCTTCTCCTTTCTTCTGAGGAGCCTCATTTTTTCTTTTTTGGGTAATCTCTCCATCACCCCTTCGCTTTCCATCTCTTCAATTTTTTTTAATTTATCAACACTCTTTCTTATTGTTCTGAAATTTGTAAGTGTGCCGCCAAGCCAGCGGAAGTTAACATAGGGCATACCTGCTTTTTCTGCTTCCTCCTTTATTATTTCTTGAGCCTGCTTCTTTGTACCCACAAAAAGTACCGTCCCTCCATCAGCTACAACATTCACAATAAAATCGTAAGCCGCATCAAATAATTTCACAGTCTGTTGAAGATCAATAATATGAATTCCATTTCTTGTTGTGAAAATATAGGGCTTCATTTTAGGATTCCATCTGCGGGTCTGATGACCGAAGTGGGTACCCGCCTCCAGAACTTCTTTCATGGAAAGTCTTGACATTCTTAAACCTCCTTGGTTTTTCCTCCACCTGCCTCATTTCTCTGAGGAATTGCAATTTAGCAACACCACCACAGAGATCAGCAGGTGTGTGATTTTTCCTATTATTTATACCGTTTTTTAAGAATTTTGCAAGTATTTGCTGA
>JALTID010000226.1 GCA_027004335.1 bacterium | reverse complement strand
TTTGGCGAGATCCCCATAATGACTGATACCGCAAGTTTTGTAATAAATGGTACGGAAAGGGTGGTAGTTAATCAGTTACACAGGTCCCCTGGCGTTGTGTTTGTTGAAGAAAAAATAAAATCTAATATCCAGAGAGTAAATCACACTGCGAGGGTTATACCTTATAGAGGTTCATGGCTGGATTTTGAATTTGATCACAGAGATCTTCTTTTTGCAAGGGTGGATAGAAGGAAAAAACTTCTTGCTACTTATATCTTAAGAGCGCTTGGAATGAGTGAAGAAGAGATATTGAAATACTTCTACCGTCCCCAAAAAATATGGATAGAGGATAGGGAAAAATTTTATATTTCTTATTATCCAGATTTCCTCGCAGGATTGAAAGCCGAAACGGAAATATATGATCCAGATACGGGGAAACTGGTTTATACCCTTAAAAGGGGTAAAAAGATTCCTCAAAGAAAGGTGTGGAAGTTTTTGCTTGAGGAGGTTCCTGTAGATAAGGGCATAGGCAGAAAGGTGGGAATTGATTATCACGATCTTGATGGCAGGATTTTTATTAAAGCAGGTGAAATTATTACCAGAGAGCATGTAGAGAAAGCAAAAGAAGCCGTGATCAAGAACTTTACAGTTTTCAAAGTAGATAGATTAAGAGCTACAAAACAGGATATTATAGGGAAAGTAGCTGCAAGAGATCACATTGATCCTGAAACTGGGGAAATAATTTTTCCCATCAACACAGAGCTTACAGATGAGATACTAAATGCACTTATTGAGGCAGGTTTTAAAGAGATTGATGTCCTTTATATTGATAATTACCATGTGGGTCCATATTTGAGAAACACACTGAAAGCTGATAGATGCTCCAGTACCGAGGAAGCTCTTATAGAAATTTACAGAAAACTACGCCCCGGTGATCCCCATAATATTGATGCTGCTAAGAAACTTTTCTACGAATTGTTTTTTGACCCTCAGAGATACGATCTAAGTGAGGTAGGAAGAGTCAGGATAAATGAAAAGTTAAAATTAAACTTTCCCGTTGATATGAGGACCCTAACAAAAGAGGATATTCTTGAAACGGTCAAATACCTTCTTGAGATGAAAGATGGTAGAGCGGAAGAGGATGATATTGACCATCTGGGTAACAGAAGGGTTAGATCGGTTGGTGAATTGGTTGAGAACCAGTTTCAGGCTGGGATGACAAGAATAAAAAGAGCCGTTGAAGAAAGATTTAAGACAATGGATTATGAGATGGCAAAAGCCTCCGATATCAGGGAGATAATTAATTCTAAATCGGTAATTTCCACTTTAAATGAGTTCTTCGGAAGTAGTCAGTTATCCCAGTTTATGGACCAGGTTAATCCCCTTTCTGAAACAACTCATAAGAGAAGGTTATCCGCTCTTGGGCCGGGTGGATTAACGAGAGAAAGAGCAGGTTTTGAAGTGAGAGATGTTCACACAACTCACTATGGAAGGATATGTCCCATTGAAACTCCGGAAGGCCCCAATATTGGTTTAATTTCTTCTCTTACTACATATGCCAGAGCAAATAAATATGGATTTCTTGAAACACCTTATAGAAAAGTGATGGATGGGAAGGTTACAGATGAAATTGTTTATCTCACAGCTACCAGGGAAGAGAACCATGTTATTGCTCAGGCAAATGCTAGTGTAGATGAGGAAGGTAGGTTTATCAATGAGTATGTGGCTGCCAGGAAAGGTGGTGAATTTATAATGGCAAAGGCTTCAGAAATCACCCTTATGGATGTTTCTCCTACTCAAATTGTTAGTGTTGCTGCTTCTCTGATTCCCTTCCTTGAGCATGATGATGCAAACAGGGCTCTCATGGGTTCAAACATGCAGAGACAGGCGGTACCACTTATGAAAACTGAAGCTCCACTAGTTGGGTCTGGTATGGAAAGCGTTGTTGCCAGAGATTCTGGAGTGTCTGTGGTGGCAAGAAGAAGCGGGACTGTGGAATATGTTGATTCTCAGAGGATAGTGATCAGAGTGGATGAGGAGGAAATAAGTGGAGAAGAGGGTGATGTTGGACTTGATATTTACAATTTGAAAAAGTTCAAAAGGTCCAACCAGAACACCACAGTTACCCAGAAGCCTACAGTTAAAAATGGCGATTATGTGAAAAAAGGTGAAATCATTGCCGATGGGCAGGCTGTGGAACATGGGGAGCTTGCCCTCGGAAGAAATGTTCTTGTGGCCTTTATACCCTGGAGAGGTTATAATTTTGAGGATGCTGTTCTTGTAAGTGAAAGACTTGTTAAAGAAGATGTTTTCACATCCATTCATGTTGAAGAATTTGAAATTTCTGCAAGAGAGACAAAACTTGGTCCGGAGATAGTAACCAGAGATATTCCTGGCTTAAGTGAAGAGGTTGTGCGAGATCTTGATGAAGAGGGTGTTGTAAGAATTGGTGCAAAAGTTAAACCTGGAGACATCTTGGTTGGCAAGATCACTCCTAAAGGTGAGAGTCAGCTTGATCCTGAGGATAGGCTTCTTAAAGCAATTTTTGGCTCCAAGGCAGGAGACTTCAAGGATTCTTCTTTAAGGGTTCCCCCTGGTGTTTATGGAACAGTAATTGAGGTGGATATTCTTACCAAAAAAGGAGTTCAGAGAGACAGAAGAGCCAGAGCTATTCTTCAGGCTGAACTTGAAGAACTTGACAACGAGAAAAGAGAAGAACTGACAATTCTTTATAGGGAAACTCTTTCAAGGATAAAGCCCTTTGTTGTTGGTTTCCCTCTTGCAAGCAAATGGAGTATTTCCAGAAGTAGGTCCTTTTTAAAGGGACACGAAATTACCGAAAGTGAATGGGATGATGTTATAGGAATTCTAAAAGGCCAGAAGGTGGAGAATATTCTGAAGGATCTTAAAGTTTCTGATAAAAATGCAAATGAAAGACTTGTTCAGTTTATCCGGAATTTAAACTCAAAAGTAAAGAGTCTGGAAAAATTTTACAGAGAAAAGAAGGAAAGACTTGAAAAGAGTGATGAGCTCGGTGCAGGTGAGATAAAGAGAATTAAGGTTTATGTGGCTATTAAAAGGAAACTTCAAGTTGGAGATAAGATGGCTGGTAGACATGGGAACAAGGGAGTTATTTCCAGGGTCCTTCCTATAGAGGATATGCCCTTTCTTCCCGATGGAACTCCAGTAGATGTCGTTCTAAATCCCCTTGGCGTTCCCTCGAGAATGAATGTTGGTCAGGTTCTTGAGACTCACCTTGGCTGGGCTGCAAAAGAGCTCGGTAAAAAAATAGCGAAGATGATTGAGGAATCCACAACCCCGGATTTTATAAGAGAGTACCTGAAAAAAATTTATAAAAACAGCGCGGGAGTTGATGTCCTTGATAAATATTCTGACGAAGAGCTTATAGAATATGCAAGAAAACTTGTGAATGGGATTCATGTGGCTACGCCTGTTTTTGATGGTGCATCTGAGAAGGAGATAAGGGAACTTTTGAAGGAAGCTGGTCTTCCTGAATCGGGTCAGACTGAACTCTATGATGGCAGGACAGGTGAAAAATTTTACTTTCCGGTAACTGTGGGAGTTATGTATATGCTTAAACTCAACCATCTTGTTGAGGACAAAGTCCATGCGAGATCCACGGGACCTTATTCCCTTATTACTCAGCAACCCCTTGGGGGAAAAGCGCAGTTTGGTGGCCAGAGACTTGGCGAAATGGAAGTGTGGGCTCTTGAGGCGTATGGCGCTGCGTATTCTCTACAGGAATTTCTCACAGTTAAATCTGATGACATAATTGGGAGAACAAGAATTTATGATCAAATAATAAAAGGAAATCCTCAGCTTGAACCCGGTGTTCCGGAGTCATTTAATGTTCTTTTTAGGGAATTAAGAGGACTTGCCCTTGATGTTGATCTGCTTGAAGAACTCCCTGAAGAGGGAGAAGAAAAAGAGTAAAAAAACTTAAAAGGAGTGTGAGCCTTGAGAATTTATGATTTTGAAGAAAGGCCAAAAAACCCTTCAGATTACAAGGCTGTTAAAATTGGAATAGCTTCTCCAGAAAAAATAAGAGAGTGGTCTTATGGAGAAGTGAAAAAGCCCGAGACAATAAATTATCGTAATTTTAAACCGGAGAAAGATGGACTTTTCAGTGCCCAGATTTTTGGACCCATAAAAGATTATGAATGCTTATGCGGGAAATATAAAAGGTACAAATACAAAGGTGTTGTTTGCGAAAAATGTGGTGTTGAGGTGACTACTTCGAAAGTCAGAAGAGAAAGGATGGGTCATATTGAGCTTGCAGCACCAGTAGCTCATATATGGTATCTTAAGAGTATCCCGAGCAAGATAGGTTCTCTTCTGAACCTGAAAAGCACCGAATTAGAGCGGGTTCTTTATTTTGAAGATTATATTGTGCTTGATCCGGGGGACACTGATCTGAAAAAAGGACAAGTTCTCTCTGAGAGAGAATTTAACGAGGCTAAGAAAGAGTATATGGACAGATTCAGAGTTGGGATGGGAGCAGAAGCTATCAGGAAGCTTCTTGAAGAACTTGACATGGAAAAGTTGTCCCAAGAACTTAGAGAGGCTTTACATGGTACAAGTTCAGAATCAAAGAGGAAAAAAATAGTAAAGAGGTTGAGAATAGTTGAAGCCTTTAAAAATTCAGGCAACAGACCTGAATGGATGATTCTCACAGTGATCCCGGTTATACCCCCCGATCTGAGACCTCTTGTTCCTCTTGAAGGTGGTAGGTTTGCCACAAGCGATCTCAATGATCTCTATAGAAGAGTTATAAACAGAAATAACAGATTAAAAAAACTTATTGAGCTTAATGCTCCAGAAATAATTATCAGAAATGAGAAGAGAATGCTTCAAGAAGCTGTTGATGCACTTTTTGATAACGGGAGGCGTGGTAGGCCAATTATGGGTTCCAACAGAAGACCATTAAAATCTCTTAGTCAACTGTTAAGTGGTAAAAAAGGAAGATTCAGACAGAATCTGCTTGGTAAAAGAGTTGACTATTCAGGAAGATCAGTGATTGTTGTGGGTCCAGAACTGAGGCTCCACCAGTGCGGCCTACCCAAGATAATGGCGATGGAACTGTTTAAGCCATTTGTCTATGCGAAGTTACAGGAGAAAGGTAGTGTTTCCACCATTAAGGCCGCTAAGAAAAAGGTTGAAAGAGGTGATCCTGAAGTGTGGGAGGCTCTTGAGGAGGTGATAAGGGAGCATCCTGTTATGCTTAACAGGGCTCCGACTCTCCATAGATTGAGTATTCAAGCTTTTGAACCTGTTCTTGTGGAGGATAAAGCAATACATCTACATCCCCTTGTTTGCACTGCTTTTAATGCAGATTTTGATGGGGATCAAATGGCTGTTCATATCCCTCTTTCTCTTGAAGCACAGGCAGAAGCCAGAGTACTGATGATGTCCACCAATAATATTTTGAAACCTGCCAGCGGGGAGCCAATCATTTATCCTACCCAGGATATTGTTCTTGGGATTTATTATATGACCAGAGAAAGACCTTCTCAGAAGGGGGAGGGAATGGCTTTTTCCTCCCCGGAAGAACTAATGATTGCTTATGAAAATGGTGAAGTGTCGCTACATGCAAAGGTCAAAGTTAAAATAGATGGTGAACTCTATGAAACTACCACTGGAAGAGTGATTTTTTATGAAATAGTTCCCCGAGAGATTTCTTTTGATGAAGTTAACAAGAATCTGAAGAAGAAGGATCTTGCTAATTTGATAGACCTCTCCTACCGAAGGGCTGGTGAGAAGGCAACAGTAATTTTTGCAGATAGAATGATGGCGATGGGGTACGATTTCTCAACCAGAGCTGGTATTTCTATAGCTGTGAAGGATATGAAAATCCCGTCTAAAAAATGGGAAATGGTGAAAGAGGCAGAAAAAGAGGTAAGAGATATTTTGAAGCAGTATGAAATAGGTGCTATTTCAGAAGGAGAAAAACACAACAGAACCATAGATGTCTGGAGAAAGGCCACTGAACAGGTTAGAGCTGAGATGATGAAGGAGATAAGGAAAGAAGTGGTAGAAGGCTCAGATGGCAAAGAAGTAACAACAGAAAGTTTCAACTCTATTTACATTATGGCAGATTCTGGAGCGAGAGGTTCCTCTGATCAGATGAAGCAGCTTGCGGGAATGAGGGGATTGATGATGAAGCCATCGGGAGATATCATTGAAACTCCTATTCTTGCTAATTTTAGAGAAGGGCTTAGTGTGTTGCAGTACTTTATTTCAACTCATGGAGCCCGGAAAGGTCTTGCTGATACTGCTCTCAAGACTGCCAATTCTGGTTATCTTACGAGAAGATTAGTTGATGTTGCACAGGATATTATTGTCACAGAGTACGATTGTGGGACTCTTGATGGAATTGAAATTACTCCTCTTTACGAAAATGGGGAGATAGTTGAGCACCTCAAGGACAGGATCCTTGGAAGAGTAGCGGCAGAGGATATTGTTCATCCCGACACAGGGGAGATTCTGGTTTATAGAAATCAGGAAATTACTGAAGAGCGGGCACAGATGGTAGAGGATGCTGGAATTGAATCAGTTATGATAAGGTCGGTTATTACCTGTAAGGCCAAAAGAGGAGTATGTGCCCTTTGCTATGGTAGAGACCTTGCAAGGGGAAGGCTTGTTAATCTTGGTGAAGCAGTTGGAGTAATTGCTGCTCAGTCCATTGGTGAGCCTGGTACCCAGCTTACTATGAGGACATTTCACACTGGTGGTGCTGCCACCAGTGGAAGAATTGAGCAGAGTTTACAG
>JALTID010000225.1:3303-6797 GCA_027004335.1 bacterium | reverse complement strand
TTCTGGTAGGAACCGAAAATTCCTGATAATCTTCTATGTAACCTTCCTTCTTTAATATTTCAAGAATCACCTTCTTAAGTTTTGATGAAGGCACTGTAACATCTTTTTTCCTTGCCATTAACCCATTTCTAATAACCGTAAGCATATCTGACACGGGATCAGTTACCATTTTTCCCTCCTACCAGCTTGCCTTTTTTACACCAGGAATTAATCCTCGGGAAGCATATTTTCTAAAACATATCCTGCACATTCCAAAGTCTCTGAGATATCCATTAGTTCTACCACAAATAGGACATCTGTTATATTTTCTCACCCTATACTTGGGTTCTTTCTGTGCCTTAACAATAAGTGCTTTTCTTGCCAATTTATGGAACCTCCTTTATTAACTTTTCCTGAAAGGCATTCCAAGCTTATCAAGAAGCGCCTTTGCCTCCTCATCAGTTTCAGCATTTGTAACAATTGTTATATTCATCCCTTTGATTTTATAAACCTTGTCATAATTTATCTCAGGAAAAACAATGTGCTCCCTTATTCCCAAAGTATAGTTCCCATGCCCATCAAAAGCCTTTGGAGAAACACCTCTAAAATCCCTAGTTCTTGGAAGAGCCACATTCACCAGTCTGTCATAAAATTCCCACATATAATCTTTTCTCAATGTGACTTTAAGTCCAATCGCCATTCCTTCTCTCAGCTTAAAATTTGAAATAGACTTCCTGGCTCTGGTGATAACAGGTTTTTGTCCTGTTATTAAAGCAAGATCTTCACTCATTGTATCTAAGAGCTTACCATCATTAATAGTTTCTCCAAGTCCCATATTAACCGTAATTTTAACAAGTTTTGGAATCATCATAACATTTTTATATTCAAATTCTTTCATTAACTCAGGTATAACTGATTCATAATAATATCTTTTCAATCTGGGGACCATTTTTTCCTCCATTACCTCCTATCCAAAATTTCTCCACACCTGATACAAACTCTAACTTTGGACCCATCTGCCAATACTTTTCCCCTGGTTCTAACTGGACGACCACAATTTTCACATACAATCATCACATTGGAAACATGAATAGGGGCTTCCTTCTCTATAATTCCACCCTGAGGATTCTTATCTGTAGGGCGCTGATGTCTTTTCACCATGTTCACCTTTTCCACTACAACTCTCATCTGATCAGGAAATACCTTTTTTATTTTCCCTCTTTTCCCCTTATCCTTCCCCGTTACTACTTCTACCAGATCACCTCTCTTGACATGCAACTCAATCTTCTTTCTACCTCTTATCTTCATTATAAGACCTCCGGAGCCAGAGATATTATTTTAACAAAATTCTTAGCTCTCAACTCTCTGGCCACTGGGCCAAAGATCCTCGTTCCTATTGGTTCATTCTGCTTATTTATAAGGACAGCAGAATTTGCGTCAAATCGTATATATGTACCATCATTTCTTCGAACTTCTTTTCTAGTTCTTACAACCACTGCTCTAACAACATCACCTTTTTTCACTTTGGAACCTGGAGCTACATCTACCACGGATGCCACAATAACATCCCCAATAGAAGCATACCTCTGGTTAGAGGATCCTAATACTCTTATACACTTTATTTTCTTTGCCCCAGAGTTGTCTGCAACATCAAGAATCGTCTCCATCTGGATCATGGTAGATACTCCTACTTCAGGTTACTTACTATCCCTCTGTTACTCTTCTTTCAACGATCCGGACTACTCTCCATCTCTTAAACTTGCTAAGGGGTCTTGACTCCTTTATCAACACTCTATCGCCTATCCTGCATTCATTCTCAGGGTCATGTGCTATAAATTTTTTCTTTCTCTTGACAAACTTTTTAAATCTGGAATGTCTTACCGGAGTTTCCACCATAACAACCACAGTCTTGTCCATTTTATCGCTAACAACAACCCCGGTAAAACTCTTTCTATTACCCTTTTTCTCTGTCATCGTTTTACACCTTTTCTTTTTCTTTCATTCATGATAGTAAGAATACGCGCTATATCACGCTTCACCTTCTGAACCTTAGCCACATCTTCCAGTTCTCCTAACTTCTTCTTAACCTTGAGGTGAAAGAGATCCTCCCTTAACTCAGAGAGCTTCATCTCAAGCTCTCTATCAGTCATTTCTCTTAATTCAGATGCCTTCATTATATCCCTCCCTCCTCCATACTCACCACTCTGCATCTAACTGGCATCTTATGGCCAGCCCTTTTTAGAGCCTCAATCATTACTTCCTCGGCAACACCATCTACTTCATAAATTATTTTTCCAGGTTTAACTATAGCTACCCAGTACTCAACATTCCCTTTTCCCTTTCCCATTCTTGTCTCAGCAGGTTTCTTAGTTATTGGTTTATCGGGAAAGATTCTTATCCATATCTTCGCGCCCCTCTTTGCCTTTCTAACAATAGCAACTCGCCCAGCTTCAATCTGTCTTGCTGTAATCCTTCCAGCTTCCAGAGCTTGTAGACCATACTTACCGAAGGCAAGAGTATTTCCCCTATAAGCAACTCCTTTAATCCTTCCTTTTTGTTGTTTTCTGTACTTAACCTTTCGCGGTTGTAACATTTCGGCTCCTCACCGTTTAAATTAATTTCTCTACTTCAAGTCCTTCCTTACCTGAGGGAATAAACTCTCCTCTAAATATCCAAACTTTTACCCCGATAATCCCATAAGTTGTAAAAGACTCTGCAAAACCATAATCAATATCTGCCCTCAATGTCTGGAGAGGAACTCTCCCCTCCCTTACCCATTCTCTCCTCTTCATTTCAGCTCCACCAAGTCTTCCTGCAATCATTACCTTGACTCCCTGCGACCCTACTCTCATAGCATCACTTACAGCCTTTTTTATTATCCTTCTATAATTACCTCTTCTCTCTATCATAAAAGCAATTCTTTCTGCAACTATTTGAGCATCCATCTGAGGTTTCTTTATATCTTTAACATCCACAACAAATTTTTTCCCGAACATCTTCTGTAGAGCACTTTTTAAAGCTTCTTGCTCCTGACCTTTTTTACCAATAACATATCCAGGTCTTGCTGTATGAATGATTACTTTTACAGTATCAGATTCTGCTCTTTCAATTTCAACTCTTGAGATTTCTGCTCTACGCAGTCTCTCCTTTATGTAATTTCTCACTTTAAAATCTTCGTGCAAAAGCTTGCTGTAGTTTTTACCCTCCGCAAACCATCTAGAGTCCCAGCTCCTTATAACTCCAAGCCGAAATCCTATTGGATGAACTTTCTGTCCCAAAACAAACCTCCTTTAGATCAACTACAATTTTTCATCAAGTATCACCGAAATATGAGAAAATCTTTTCAATCTTGTATTTACCCTTCCCCCATATGACGGCTGGTACCTCTTAAGTCTTGGCCCATCATCAACATAAATTCTCTTTATGTAAAGAGAATCAATATCAAACCCACCCCTTTCTATGGCATTGGCCACCGCTGATTTTATTATCTTTGAAATAATATGAGCAGCTTTTTT
>JALTID010000225.1:0-3293 GCA_027004335.1 bacterium | reverse complement strand
AATTGCAAGAGCATCCTCCACATTTTTTTCTCTGATAAGATCTGCTACCAGCCTTGCTTTTCTAGGAGAAATTCTAATATATCTTCCTGAAGCTTTTATCTCTGACATTTTTTAACCCTCACTTATTTCCCTTTCTTCTTCTTTCTATCCCCGGCGTGCCCTCTAAAAGTCCTTGTGGGAGCAAACTCACCTAACTTGTGACCCACCATAGCCTCTGTTATAAACACAGGAACAAAATCTCTTCCATTATGAACCGCAATTGTCAATCCTATCATATCAGGGGTAATTGTAGAACGTCGTGACCATGTTTTAATAGGCCTTCGATCTCCACTTTCCTGTGATTTTAATACCTTTTTCATTAAATGCTCATCAACAAAGGGTCCTTTTTTTAAGGATCGCGCCATCTTTATCTCCTCTTTTCTCTACGCTTTACTATAAATCTGTCTGTCCTCTTATTATGCCTTGTCCTTTTACCTTTACTATTTTTACCCCACGGACTCATGGGATATGGATAGCCCTTCTGCCTGCCTTCTCCACCCCCATGAGGATGATCCACAGGGTTCATTGCAACACCTCTTACAGTGGGTCTTATACCCAGCCATCTCTTTCTACCAGCCTTCCCAATAACAATATTTTCATGATCAATATTACTTACCTGTCCGATGGTTGCTTTACATTTAAGATGAATTTTTCTCAATTCCCCCGATGGGAGTTTAAGTAAAGCATAATCACCTTCTTTACCTGCAATCTGAGCATAAGCCCCAGCAGATCTGGCAAGCTGTCCGCCTTTACCGATATGCAGCTCTATGTTGTGGATAATTGTCCCAACAGGAATTTTTTTAAGAGGAAGTGTATTCCCTACTTTTATCTCAGCATTTTCACTGGAAACTATTGCATCACCCACTTTAAGACCATAGGGAGCAAGTATGTATCTTTTCTCCCCATCAGAATAAACCACAAGAGCGATTCTCGCTGATCGATTCGGATCATATTCAATTGTGAGGACCTTCGCAGGAATACCTGTCTTATCTCTTTTAAAATCAATAATCCTGTACATTCGTTTGTGACCACCACCCCGATGTCTTACCGTGGTCCTTCCGAAATTATTATGACCACCGCTTTTCTTAATGGGAACAAGAAGAGGCTTATATGGCTTATCAGTTGTAATCTCAGCAAAATCAGAAACCGTCATATTCCTCCTACCGGGTGTCACCGATTTGAAATTTTTTATACCCATTTTATTCTACCCCTTTTATGCTCCTTCAAAATACTCTATTCTATCGCCTTCATGTAACTCAATATAGGCCTTTTTCCAATTAGCTCTTTTCCCTTCTGTCCAGCCTCTTCTAATTTTCTTTCCTCTGATAATTGTGGTTCTCACTTTTTTTACTCTGACTTTAAACACCTTTTCCACAGCTTCTTTTATTTCTTTCTTATTAGCAGTAATGTCAACCTCAAAAGCCACAACATTTTTTCTTCCTCGGAGCCGCATAATTTTTTCTGTAATAATTGGCCCTTTTATAATAGAATAGAGTCTTGCTTCATCCATGGCTTAACCCCACCGTTCCTGTATCTTATCAAGTGCACCTTTTGTTATCAAAAGATCCTTTTTCTTCAAAATTTCATAAGCATTAATTTCATCCCATCTAAATGTATCAACTTTAGGTATGTTTCTGAAAGATTTAACAATTTTTTCATCTTTCTCCTCTATTATCACAAGGGAATTTAATGTATTAAAAGCTCTAAGAATCTCATAAGCTTCCTTTGTTTTAATCTCCTCAAGACTCAATTGATCAATAAAATATATTTTTTCTTCTCTAAACTTGTCAGAGAGCGCAATTTTTAAAGCTTTTTTTCTTATTTTCTTGGGCAAATTAAAAGCAAAATCCCTTGGTTTAGGCCCAAACACAACTCCACCCCCTTTCCAGACAGGGGATCTTATGGAACCATGCCTTGCTCTCCCCGTTCCTTTCTGTCTCCATGGTTTTCTGCCACCACCTTTAACTTCGCTTCTATTTTTTGTACTTGCCGTACCAGCCCTCTTTCTGGCAAGTAGCCATCGTACATACTCATGAACAATACTCTTTTTTTTAGGCACAGCAAAAATTGACTCCTTTAATTCAACCTCTCCAACTTTTTCCTTTTTCTGATTATAGAGATCAGCCTTAATCATTTCTTAACTCCGGCTTTCTTTACCGATTCCTTAATTATTACAAGGCTCTTATTGGGCCCTGGCACTGCTCCTTTAATAAGAAGATAATTTTTCTCCTTAATTTTCCCAACCACTTTTAAATTCTGAACAGTAACTTTCTCATTACCATAATGACCAGCCATTTTTGTTCCTTTAAATATTCTTCCCGGCTGCTCACACATACCTGTACTTCCATGCGTCCTATGAAACTTGGAACCATGAGTGGATCTGCCTCCGCTAAAATTCCATCTCTTTATAACACCAGTGAAACCTCTTCCTTTGGAAGTACCTGTAACATCCACAAATTCATCATCTCCAAAGATATCAATAGTTATTTCCTGTCCCACTTCATAGTTTTTAATCTCATCATCCGTAAGAGGTATCTCCTTTAAATAATAAAACATCCCCCTTTTTGCTTTCCCCATGTGACCTTTCAATGGCTTATTCACCCTGTGCATCTTTTTGGGGAAAAATCCGATTTGAATAGCATTATAATCGTCTATTTCTTTCGTTTTTTTCTGAATCACATAACAGGGCCCAGCCTGAACCACTGTTACCGGAATCACATCTCCCTTATCATCAAATATCTGCGTCATTCCAATTTTCAAGCCGAGTATGCCTTTCATCTTTATTCTCCACAAGTCTATTTCTCAATCTGTTTTACTTCAATTTTGACTCCAGCTGGGAGTTCCACCTCAGAGATAGAATCTATTATATTCCGACTGGGCTCAATTAACTCTATAATTCTCTTGTGAACTCTTACCTCAAACTGCTCTCTGGATTTTTTATCAATATGAGGAGATCTCAATACCGTATATCTTTTTATCTCAGTTGGAAGAGGGATTGGGCCGGCAATTCTACCACCCGCTCTTTTAGCAGCATCCACAATCCTTGCGGTAGCTTTATCCAGTAGTTTGTAATCAAATGCTTTCAATTTTATTCTTATGCGATTTAGCATGACTGATCCTCTTCTTATTATTCAACTATGTTTGTAACAACGCCAGCTCCAACTGTCCTTCCTCCCTCCCTGATGGCAAATCTCAACCCCTTCTCCATCGCTACAGGCTTTATCAACTCAACCCGCATATTCACATTATCCCCA
>JALTID010000224.1 GCA_027004335.1 bacterium | reverse complement strand
ATGTGTAGAGCCTATGGCAATAAGAATATTTTTACTTTCAAAAACCTCATTTCCCATCTCCACTACTCCAGAGGAGAGAAGGCGTCCCTTATCTCTTATAATATCACCACCCAATTTTTTAATATTTTTTTCCACAGAGGTAACCAGAGTATCAACAACTTTATTTTTTCTGTTCTGCAAATTAATCCAATTCAAATCTATTTCACCATCAAAGATCTTCTTCTTTTTCGCTGAGGCAAATCTATTTAATGTTCTTGCATAAGAGATAAGAGTCTTAGCAGGGATACATCCTCTATTGAGACAGACTCCCCCAACTCTCTCTTTTTCAACAAGCAAAACATTCAGCCCCTTTTTAGCTCCAAGAGTCGCAGCTGCATATCCACCAGGCCCCCCACCTATGACAATTAAGTCATACATATTTTTTCCTCCTTATCATTTCTCCATTCAATTATAATGGCCTTAAAATTGCATTTCCAGAAAAAAGGGATTATCATTTATCATAGAAGGATAAAAGGGAGGTAAGCTATGAAAAAATTTTTGCTCCCTTCTTCACTTGTAATTCTCCTTGCTCTCCTTTTTCTACCGGCTTGCGGAAAACACAATAAAAATGAGAAAGGCAATATTGGAACTGGGCAATCAAAAGACACTACACCTCCTGGTGAGGTGAAAAATCTTACAATAATCTCAGGAGATTCTCAACTTACGCTAAAATGGGAGAACCCATCAGATGAGGACCTCAGAGGAATTCTGATCCTGAGGAAGGAGGATACATACCCTTCTAAAAATACCTCTGACGGCACAAAGGTCTTTACCGGGAAGGCTGAAGAATTCACTGACACAGGTCTTCTCAACGATAAGCCATACTACTACAGAGTGTTCACCTATGATCAGAACTTCAATTTTTCAAAAGGGGTAAACATATCAGGAGTACCCCAACATCAAATAAAACCATCGGATTTACCGGATGTTACCAATCTAAAAATCTACACAGGAAATGAACTATCTAATCTAATTGTGCAGTGGCAAAAACCGTCAGATGAATATCAATACAGGGTATTACTTAACAACTATGGAATCACTTTTGTTGCTGGGAATAGTTCACAATATACCATAAATCATGTACTGATAGAAACTGGGGTTCCTGTTACAGTAGCAGTACAGACATGCACATCTGATTATAATACATGTAACAATGGAGTACACTCAACTATTATCCTCCCTACCATTTCAACACCATCAAATATATTTGAAACTCCACTTCCCCCATCAAATATTTCCGCAGATATAAAAATGCTGATAAAATCAACTGATGGTGGAATTATCTACAACAATGCTTCCCAGTTAAAATACCTGAACTTTTACAGTACCTCACCAAAGGAATTTCTCTCTCTAGGAGGAGGAGCTGAAGACTTTGTTCTTGGTGCAGCAGAGGTAACAGCGGCAGGAAACAAATATTTTTACACGCTACTTCTGGACTCAGATGGAAATCAATCTTATATTAACATTGTAAAAAGCGTGGTTGATTCATCAGGAGAAGTTAACTATTCAAGGGGAGTTATTCAAGATAACATTACTGCATCTTCTTTCTGTGGCAATTTCATTAAAGAAAGTGTCTCGCCTCTGGGTGCAGAATTTATTTACGCCACTGATAATCAGATTCATCTCGGGACAGTAAGTAGCAACCATTATTTTTCTACTTCATCTCTTTTCTCTGTTTCTACCACAAAAAGCATTGAGAATTGCTACTATGTCACACAGCAACATGATTATCTCACAGGGGATCTGGCCGCTTTTGAAAAAGATGAAAATGGAATATATGGACTTACAATATACAAATTATCAGGAATGGATTACTCCACAGAAGCATCTTATGTGGCAGGAACAGATACTTCCAGCGCGATGCTGAAGGGGGGTAACATAATTACAGACGATACTTACCACTTCTTCACACTAACCTACCACGATGACGCAAACAGTTTGTGCAAAGCTTATCTTATATATAAAAAAAATCCCTCTCAGGCTCAATGGGATGAGCTTGACCTCTCCACTCTGAATCCCTTTATCACCAATAGCGATGGGGTCTCCTCAGATGTCTATATATTTCCTGATAAAAAGAGTGGGTATATGACTGTATTTACCACTACCACCGAATCAGGTAGTTGGGGTAACTCAACCCGTTACTACTACGCATATTTTGTCTCTTTTACCATAGAAAATCAGAAATTAAAAATCAACCCAACCAGACTTGAAGAAATTGCAAGTTTTAGGGGGCTAATTCCGGCACTTTTATTTGATATAACCGTGCTTGATCCCAGCTACCTCGTAGGGGTAAAATTTACTCCATGGCCTTTTTCCATGAAAGTATATTCAATGACTTACAACGGATCACGGTGGAATCGCAGGGTAATAACCAATTATAACTCATACAATATTGTTAGAGAGGGAGAGGATGGCATATATTCATCTTCGCCAGGTAGTGTATTCACCTTTACACCTCAGGGGGATCCAGCTACTGTAGTATCCTCCATTTCCAATCCTGACTTTGATGGCGCTGAATTTAACGGAACTGACCGCATAATCTCCATCACTAATGGAAACAATGACATAAGTATTGATAACACCAGTATATACAGTGGGTCTTCAACAATATCCTATGTAACAGTACCCTTTTACTCCCCAGGGGTATCCATTATTACTTTTAAAGATGCTAACGGCATCCAGATGTTAAAATATGAATCAGGAAACTGGAATAACTACTTCATTGCAGGAAACTCGGGATCACCATTATGTAATACAAGTGTATACGACTTCTATCCATTATCAATAACACTCCAGAACATCTTCAATATTTTCTTCCTTGATGGTAACGGCAATCTTAATAGTGCCGAATGGGTAAACGGATATCCCTATGGATGCACCACTTACTCTGTAAATATTACGGGGAGTCCCGATACCATGGAGATACTTCCTGTGGACGATTCCTCCATTCTCTTTGCAGTAAGTGAACATACAGGAAGCGGCGACATTGGCAATGGTGACTCGGTATTCACTGAATATTTCTACCTGAATACAGTAGATAATTCTATCACAGATCACAATCTCATTCCTGAGTATGCTACAATGGGCAGTCCTTTAAAAGTTAGCTGGAATAATTCAAAAGTCCTCGCCATCCTCTACTACAATCCTGCAGAAAAAGCAATAAAACTCTTCTATCCAGGAACAGGTGATGTTTCATATGTTGCCACCACGGACCTGACAGGTACTGGAAACAGCTATGTTGCCAGAAGACCTATGGTTTACCTTGACACTATGTTGAATCTATTCAGAGTTAGTTTCAGTAACATCAATGGAAGGATAATTACCCTGAATATTCCATAAACACAACGGAGGAGTTTACTCCTCCGTTGTATCATCTAAAGTGGATATTACCTCTGTGAATTCTCCCACATCCTGAAATTCTCTGTATACGGAGGCAAAGCGGACATAGGCAACTTTATCAAGTTTTTTAAGCTTCTTCATTACCTTCTCCCCTATTCTCTTGCTATCCACTTCCCTCATGCCTTCTTCAATCAATTCCTTTTCGATCTCAGCAACAATATTTTCAAGGACTTCTATGGAGATAGGCCTTTTCTCACATGCTTTTTTTAATCCTGATAAAATCTTATCCCTGTTAAACTGCTCCCTCCTGCCATCTTTTTTAACTACAACTGGAAGCCCTTCTTCCACTCTCTCATAGGTGGTAAAACGCCTTCCGCACCTAAGACACTCCCTTCGTCTTCTTATCACAGTTCCACCCATAATAGCCCGGGAATCTTTTACCACAGTTTCCTCATAACCACAGTATGGACATCTCATTGGGGGGTCTCCTTGAGTAACTTCCTGATCAGATCATGATCAAGAGCTGTCTCTTCTATAAATTTTATGATCTTTTCCACCCTTTCAGAAGAGGGTTCATATTTCACCACTTCAAGTCCTACTTCTTCTATCATCTCGTCCGCAAGTTTTGTAGTGATATCTTCGGCAGCATAATCCCTGTAGTAAATTATCCTTTTGATCCCCGCATTTATTATCATTTTTGTGCAGATTATGCAGGGCTTATTTGTTACATAGATATCTGCTCCTACAATTCTTACCCCATGATATGCAGCCTGAATTATTGCATTTTGCTCAGCATGAAGACCTCTACAGAGCTCATGCCTCTCACCAGAAGGTACTTTTAATTTTTCCCTGATACAACCGACCTCAGCAGCGTGTTTAACCCCTCTGGGCTGACCATTATAACCCGTAGCGAGAACCATCCTATCTTTGACAATAACTGCACCCACCTGTCTCCTCAGGCATGTTGAACGCTGAGCAGCAATAACCGCAAAAAGCATGAAGTAATCATCCCAGCTTATTCTGTAATCTTTCACTATAATTCCTCAATTATATCTTTATAAATCGGAAAAGAATCACAGAGGGCCTTGACTTTTTCTCCCACTTTTTTGATTCTCTCCTCATCATCTATACTTGAAAGAACCTCATCAATGTAATCGGCAATGAGATCCATTTCCTCCTCCTTCATTCCCCTTGTGGTGACAGCGGGGGTCCCGATCCTTATTCCACTGGGATCAAATGGGCTCCTCTTTTCAAAGGGGATCGTATTTTTATTCACCGTAATATTTGCAAGGCCAAGAGCATTCTCCGCCTGCTTACCTGTTAAACCTTTCTGAGTTACATCTACAAGCATCAGGTGATTATCTGTTCCTCCTGAAATAAGCCTGTAACCCTTTTCCATCAATCTCTCAGCAAGTCTCTTGGCATTTTTTACAATCTGCTCCTGGTACTGTTTAAACTCATCTGTGAGAGCCTCTTTGAAAGCTACAGCCTTGGCTGCAATCACATGCATCATGGGCCCGCCCTGGGTTCCCGGGAAGACTCTGCTGTTAATTTTCTTCTCATACTCTTTCTTTCCCATTATCATACCACCCCTCGGGCCCCTCAGAGTCTTGTGGGTAGTGGTGGTAACATATTCGGCATATGGAACAGGGGTAGGATGCACTCCCACTGCCACCAATCCTGCAATATGGGCAATATCCACCAGGAGCTTTGACCCAACTTCATCTGCTATCTCTCTAAACTTTGCAAAATCAATTATTCTCGGATATGCACTGGCTCCCACAACAATGATTTTTGGCTTATTTTTCCTGGCAAGAGTTCTTACTTGCTCAAAATCAATGGTCTCTGTCTCTTTACTAACCCCGTAATGAACTACCTTGAAATAGAGACCCGAGAAATTAACGGGACTTCCATGGGAGAGATGACCTCCGTGGGAAAGATCCATTCCCATGATGGTGTCACAGGGCTGCAATTCAGCAAGGTAAACTGCCATATTGGCCTGAGTTCCTGAGTGGGGCTGTACATTGGCAAAATCCACACCAAAGAGTTTTTTAGCCCTTTCAATGGCAAGATTCTCCACTATATCAACATACTCACATCCGCCGTAGTATCTTTTACCGGGATAACCCTCTGCATATTTATTACTCATCACCTGACCCATGGTAACTAATACTCGCCAGCTGGCATGATTCTCCGAAGCGATCAATTCAAGATTTGATTCCTGCCTTACAAATTCTTTTTTGATGGCATCATATACCTCAGGATCAAACTCTTTTAAGTCCGCAAAAATTCCCACCTTTAACTCCTTTCTTCTAATTTTCCTTCTTCTATGAGAGAAATTTTATTTACCCTTCTTTGATGCCGACCACCCTCAAAGGAATTACTCAGCCATACTTTAATAAGCCTTTTACCTATCTCCGGAGTAATAACCCTGCCTCCCATGGCAAGTATATTGGCATCGTTGTGTTTCGCTGCCATTTCAGCCATATATTCATTGGTAACCAGGGCAGCCCTTACCCCCTTTACCTTATTTGCCGAAATGCTGATCCCGATCCCCGTTCCACACATAATTATCCCCTTCTCCGCCTCTCCATTTGCCACAGCAACAGCCACTTTGTAACCAAAATCAGGATAATCCACAGATTCCTCGGAGTATGTACCCAGATCAATTACCTCGTACCCCTCCCGTGATAAAAAATCTTTTATTGCTTCTTTTAAAGAAAATCCACCATGATCAGCGCCAATGGCGATCTTCACTCATTTATCCTCCAGGTTATTGTAGTCTGGCTCTGAGATATTCCACAACATCTTTAACTTTCTGGATCTTCTCAGCGTCTTCTTCAGGGATCTCAATTCCAAACTCGTCATCCACCCTCATAATCATACTCACAATAGAGAGAGAATCTGCACCAAGGTCATCCACAAAAGAAGATTCAAGGGAAACCTGTTCTGGATTAATCCCCAACTCATCAGCCACTAACTCAATTACCTTTTTCTCTAAATCATCCATACTCAGCCTCCTTTCTACATATAAAGTCCACCATTTACTTTTAAAACTTCACCTGTAATATAACTGCTCATATCTGACAACAAAAATAGTACTACTCTGGCAACTTCTTCAGCCTTTCCAAATCTTCCCATGGGGATCAATTTCTTCATCTCTTCCCGCAGGTTATCCGGAATACTCTCTGTCATCCCGCTCTCAATATATCCCGGGGAGACTGCGTTAACCCTAACATTCCTGGGGGCAACCTCTCTGGCAAGGGCTTTGGTAAAACTTATTATACCACCCTTTGCTGCAGCATATACACTCTGCCCCGGATTACCTGTCTCACCAACAACTGAAGTTATATTAACAATACTTCCACCCTTTTTCAACATGCCTTTTAAAATGTGCTTGGAACAAAAAATGGTCCCCATAAGATTAATTCGCAGCAACTCCTCTATTCTCTCAGCACTACTAATGGGAAGCAAAGCATTTAAAGTAACTCCTGCATTGTTAACAAGACCATCAATCCTACCTTCAGTTTTTATTACATTTCTAATACTTTCCTTCACTTCTTCCTCAACAGAAACATCAAATCTTACTATCTCAGCTTTACCATCATCTCTAACAATTTGCTTCCTAAGAGACCTGGCCTCCTTCTCCGATTTTCTGTAATTTATATAAACCTTCCCCCCCGCCTCAGCCACAGATAAAGAGATAGCTTTTCCTATCCCTCTGGCTCCCCCTGTAACAAGAATAACTTTATCCTCAAGCATCCTTTTCAACACTATCAAGAAATTCTTTTACCCCCTTGAGCTGGGTCGTCTTTGCAACATTGTATAATTTAGCTTCTGGGTAGATACTTCTTATAAGTCCCACAAGCGTTCTGCCCGGTCCAATTTCAAGGAAATGAGTAACTCCTTCATTTTTTAGTAATTCAATAGATTGCTGCCACCTCACTGGAGAAAAAATCTGAAAGTAGAGGAGATTGGGTACATCATTCTTATCCGTATGTATCCTCGCATCAACATTCGCCAGCAGAGGGTATTTTAAATCTGAAAACTCTGTTTCTTCCAGTCTTTCCTTTAGCTTCTCCGCAGCTGCTTTCATAAGAGGGGTATGAAAAGGGGCACTCACATCAAGATAAACCACCCTCTTTGCACCTTCATCTTTTGCCCTTCCAACCACTCTTTCTACAGCTTCTTTGACTCCAGCAACAACAATCTGATTGGGACTGTTATAATTCGCCGGTACAACTATCTTATCCTCACCACCCTCCTCCCAGCACAGGGCCTCAACTCTGGAAGGAGCAAGTCCCATTATGGCAGCCATCGCACCAACATCTGCTGGAACAGCCTCCTGCATAAACTTCCCCCTATCCCGCACAAGAGGAAGAGCATCTTCATATTTCAGAGACTCTGAAACCACAAGAGCAGTGTACTCACCCAGACTGTGCCCCAGCACAAAATCTGGCTCAATATTTAAGAGCCCTTCTTCTTCTAAAGTAGCATAAACAGCATAACTTACAGAAAGTACAGCAGGTTGTGTATTCTCGGTAAGAGTAAGTTGCTCAGTAGGGCCATTTAGAATCTTTTCCTTGAGAGGAATATCAAGGATCTCATTCACCCTGTCAATAATCTTTTTGAATGAATCAAATTTATCGTAAAAATCTTTCCCCATCCCCACATACTGAGCACCCTGTCCTGGAAAAATAAATGCAATTTTACCCATTTTTCTCCTCCCTGTAGAGGGTATTATATAATTTTAATACAACATCCATAGCTTCTGCAATTATATCTTCAATTATTCTGGCAGCAGGTTTAATATCAGAGATTAACCCTGCGATCTGACCCGCCATAAGAGAACCCATCTCAGTATCCCCTAAAAGAACAGCTTTCCTCAAAGCACCCATTCCCAGAACTTCCAATTCTTCAAGAGAAGCACCTTCTTCAACCCTTTCCACAAACTTTCTGGCAAGTTGATTCTTTATAACCCGTACTTTTACTCCAGAGGGATGACCGGTAACAATTGTACTTCTATCCTTAGCTTTTAAAATTGCATCCTTATAATTTTTATGAATGTGACATTCTTCCGATGCCAGAAACCTTGTTCCCATCTGAATACCTTCTGCACCGAGAGCAAAAGCAGCAACAAGGCCTCTTCCATCAGCAATCCCTCCGGCAGCTACTACTGGAATAGAAACTTTATCAATCAACTGAGGCACAAGCGTAAGGGTTGTAATTTCCCCCACATGTCCTCCAGCCTCATAACCCTCTGCAATAAGAATATCAGCCCCAAGTTTCTCCATCCGCCTGCCATAATCCACGGTTGCTACAACAGGCATGACAGTAATACCAGATTCTTTAAAAAGAGGGATATCCTTTCCGGGGTTCCCTGCCCCCACAGTTACAACAGGTGGTTTTTTATCAAGAACCACTCTTTTTTGTTCCTCAATTTGTGGATTTAAATAATAAAGATTCACACCAAACGGCTTATCAGTTAGTTTTCTAATTCTGTCAATTTGAAGGGATAATTCTTTTGCAGACATGCCCCCTGCCCCGAGTATTCCCAGACCTCCGGCATCCGATACAGCAGCCACAAGCTCTGCGTTGCTTGCCCAGGCCATCCCCCCCTGAAAAATGGGGTACCTGATCCCCAGGGTCTCTGTAACCCGGGTTTTAAAAACCACATTAATCCCCTTTTAATTTATTCCTCCTCCAGATTGAGGACTTTTTTCCCCTTATAATAACCACAGTGGGGACACACTCTATTAGGCAAAATAGGTTCTCCACAGTTGGGACATGTAATATAGAATGGCCTTTTAATGGCAAGATGACTTCTTCTTTTACCCTGCCTAGATTTGGAAGTTTTCCTTCTTGGTACAGCCATTTTATTCTCCTTTATCAATATTTCAAAGCATTCTTAAGGTAAATCCCAAGAGAATTGTGTATTCCATGATAAGTTCCCATATGCTCACAGGTTTCGTAATTCCAGTTGGCTCCACATACGGGGCAGAGTCCTTTGCAATCCTCCCTGCACAGTTTGTCATGGGGGAAATTTACCACCAACTCTGAAAGGATGATCGCCTCCAGATCTACTACAACACCATCAAAATACTCCACATCAAGGTCCCGGTATGAGAGGCGAATTTCCTTTTTTCTGGATAAAAAAGTCTCAGGCATCAATCTTATCTTAAAACTCCCTTCAATCGGGGATGTAAAAGGATCAAGGCACTTCGGGCAAATTAAATCAGCTATGGCTGAATAATTTCCGCTAACTTTTATCCCGTTCTTAGACTTGTGAAGTTCCACACTTACAGTTATATCACCGGCGAATTTAAAATCATCACCAGGGCCCTCTACCCTTTCTCTGACCCAGTTGCTGGAAAGAGTGAAATCTAATTTTAACCCTTCTCCGGGGATATCTTCTACCAGTATCTTCATACAATACTCCTGTGTTTCACTTAATTATATAGTCTCACAGAGGTATGTCAAGAAGTGAAAAGGGCAAAATATTCCAGTCTGAACCCCTACCTCAATATCAACTTCTCCTCAATCTTCTTCTTAACTTCCTCTCTGTAAAACCACATCTCTCTATATTGATTGTGTAACCACAGGGGAAGTTGAAGAAAAGTCAAAGTTACAGCTTAAGCTGGTCAAGAGATATCCCTTACTTATAGATTAAAGAAATTCTCAGAAAGAAACTTCCCAAAATTGAAAAAAGCAGGAAGAATTGTTCCATGATTCTCTAGTAGGGAAGAAACTCTTAAATTGGTCAGAGGAACAAAAATGGCGGATCACCTCTCTATATCTCTTCACAACGGCCATATATCAAGGGAATAGTAAAGATGAGCCCCTATCCCCCACTCTTTCAAAGGCATATAGCCTCTTCCACCAAGAAGCTCCTGATCAGAATATGTACCATACAAATCCAGAGGAACCCCAAGCCGGAAGAAACTAAAAGTTGAAACAACCTGGAGAGTATTTTTTAATTTCCAGTAGTGAGATAACTCCATCTCTCTATCAAAGACTTCAGAATGAGAGTAAAATTTATCAGGCAAGCCCCATGTCCTTTTAAAGGAGAGGGAGAGAAGCCACAGAACAGGTAGAGATTTCTGCATTTCAGGGTTCCCTCTGGTTAACCATGTGGTTTTCTCTGAACCTCTCACAATAGTGAAATCAGTTCCCATAGCAAAGCCATAAAAATCCCCAGGCTTAATTTTATAAACCTTCCCCACATAAGAAGCATTGTTAAGAAGTAGAGGATTCAACTTCCCCTCGGGAGCGCTCCAATCTCTTGTATAAAAGGGTTCATAAAATATCTCTCCATTCAGGGCGATTCTCCTGAAATCCTTTTCCCCTATGAAATAGAACCCCAGATCACCGTTGCTCCCATACTCATACCCTGTGGTACCGACGGCGCCAAGTTTCTCTGGATCACCAGGGTTTCCAGTTCTGGTACTTATAAAACCCATAAATGCAAGTTTAAAATTCTTCCTCATGTAAAATCTGTACCTTAGCCCCACGATAATATCTCCTAACTGGTTATCTTTACCCCTCCACTCATGGGGACACGGCTGTCCCATGCTTTCAATATAGAGGCAAAAATCCTCCATGGTCATGGATCTTCCAAGAGATGGATCAAAATCTCCCGGTAGCCACTGTAGATTAAGTTTTGTCCAGGTAGAAATAATATGCGGTATCACCAGAGCAAGGGTAAGACTATCAGTTACACCATACATAACCTGGTAGAGTCCAATCGTTTCCTGGTTAAGGGCGGGAATTCTTAGAGTCCCCTGCCATCTTTCACTGGAGTCGTAAAAGGCTATATCTGGAGAAAGATTGACCAGATTACCTTTATTATCAAATAGATGCCTCACGGTATCAGTTCTGTAACTAAGATCAAACATGAAAATATGTTCTGGTGCTGTATCTGTCCAGCCTGCAAATAAAGATGTTCCCCACAATATAATGGCCATGAAAATAACCAGATTTTTCAAAACTCAATCCCCCCGCTCAAAATCAATTCCACCGGTGGCGAAAAATCATAGCTCTCTCCCTCCTCAATGGCTCTTTCATACCCATAAGTTTCCCTGTAGTGCCAGAAAAGGGCATCCAGGATCAAATTCTTCCATCCCCCCGCGGGGAAGAAAATCCCATATTTCAGGCTAAAAAATACATTATTAAATTTAACATCCACTGATATGTTCCCCTCACTTCCAAGGAAACAAGGTTTTGGCACATTGTAATCATTAAATTCAAACATGTAATCTATGGTGTTATTCCAGTAAAAATAAAGCGAAGCAGTCAGATTAAAAACTTTTTTCACATACTCGGTGGAACCTGAAAGAATTCTCAGGGATGAGAAACCTTTTAATTCTCTGCCCAGGATATAGCCTCCATTTAATCCTCCTGCTGGTGCTCTGTAAAAGTACTGCTTATCATGCCAGTGAAGCTTGTAATCGTAGCCTGAAGATTCTCCATAAAAAAGGAAAATCAAAATATTTTTATGAGGTATATAAGCAGCTCTACCATAAACAGCAAATCCTGTTGAAGAAGGAGAGCCAAGTTCTGAAGTTGCAGTTCCCCCTGCCAGCTTTAATTTTTTTAAATCTACAAAAATAGTAAGGCCATAATTATCAAGTTGGTTGCTCATAGCATAGTATAAAAAAGCACTTACAACTTTATATGAAAACCGCAACTCAGGTATAAAATAGAAAGGAGTAACACTTCCAGGGGTGTAATACCCTTGACTTTCCCCCATATCTATAACCCATCCCTCGCCATACTCAATATTTTCCTGGAATCTCCCAACACTCAGCCCTCCTGAGAAAAAGGAACTACCTGGTTTTTTAAAATTAAGTTTAACTCCCAGGAGATCCGATTGAATAGAAACAGGTGAAATATGAAGGGGAAAGAGTCCAGCGATGAGGGTAAAATTCCTTATCTGAACTCTGTAAAAAATCCTGTTGAAGTACATTCTTACGAATGGTTTTGAGCTTTTCTTGTAAAAAGGGTATGAGAATTTGATTTGTTCGTTAATTACAGGAAATGTTCTGTGAACAACTGAGCCCTTTACATATTCAAAAAGAATATTCAGGGAAAAATCTTTACTCTCAGGTGAAGTGGTAAGTCCAAAACCTGAAGCAAGATAATCCTCCCTGTCATCAAGCCAGCCTCCAGAATCAAGCAGGTTATTTGAAAAATGATAGCTCTCAACAGGTGTAAAAATAAAATCTGTGCCGGCACTGACTAACTGCACCAGCAAAAGTAAGAGACTACTTACTGTTAAAAAGTTTCTCAAAATCAAGGAATACATAATCTCCCTCGGTAGCAGTGGCATTTCCCTGTGCCACGAATCCATCCATATTAACAAGATCCAGTGCAAGAGAGTGAATTGTATTGCCAGGTGAAAATAAATAAGCCTGCTTCAAAAGCGGGATTAAATCGTCAACAGTAGAAACCTTCTCTTTCTTTAAAAGCGTTTTTATGGCATAAAATGTGTTAAGACCACTGAAGTAGCTGAATGCCCATTTATTCTGAGGAGGTAGATGAAAAGCTCCTCCCAGAAGATCATAATCAATGTCTGGCAGGTTAAAGACATAGTCGCCTGTTACCCAGAGTTCATCGGGAGAATTAAAGGGACAGAAAGTTGAAGAACATTTAGTAATTTCAGGAGAATAAGCTCTACCAGCTCCGCCCCATACACCTGCATCCCTTTCTACAGCGATAAGGTTTCCATTTTTATCAGCAACGAAAAAATTCCAGCCTGATGGAATGTTAAATGATTTCAGGAATTCTTCAGCACTAATGGATGTTGCGTAATCTTCCAGAGCTTCCCCTGCTGCTATATCTGCAGGAACCCCTGAGAGGAAAACTTTAAATTCGTCAACTATAGATTTTATTACCGAATTATCAGCATTCTCAACCTGATTTGCTGAAATAAAAAGTCCTCTGTCATTGATTCCCGTCAAAACTCCAACCATCCCGGGCAAAGCAGCTGAGATAACCTGATTCCCCGAATCCGGGTGATACACAAAAAGATATGTGTAAAGATGGAGAATATTAAGATCCATAAAGATAAAATTCCTGCCCACCATTACATTATTATTTTTTACGATGCCAAAAGTACTGGAGACTGCTCCTCTACCTGTTATCATCCCTTCTGAAAAATTGGGAGCTGAGAGAAGAGAAGTATCCCTATTCTCTAAGAGTAAAAATCTCTCTCTCCTCATGGCATTTGTATGGGGGGGAGGAGGCGAATCCACCACTTTTTTATCTGCCGAATCAATTTCAATAAAAAGCTTACCATTCTGAAAGGGAAGATCTGATATTGTTATTTTTAGATCATTTCCAGTTTCAGACAATGGACACTTTTCACATAATTCTCCATTGAGGTAAACCTTCGTCCTTTCGGGATCTACTCCGTCATCATCGTGAAGAGTTACCTCTATTGAATCATCTGGACTCAAACCTCTATAAATTGCGAAAGGAGAAGTAGTGTAAGGTGAAACTACATTCTCATCCTGCGCATCAATTACCCCATCCCCGTTATTATCTATGCCATCCTCTGTTGTTTCTCGTGGAAAGATGATACTCTTAATAAATGGCGCATCAAGAGCCTGAAAGAGGTTTCCTATCTCAAGAAAGGAATCCACAACATCGGGAAAAGTGTTAATAATCAGGATCTCATCGTATGGCAACCCGGATCCATCAGCAATTCCTTTCATCTCCTCAATGTACCTTTCTGGAATTGATTTTTCCATTTCATGGGCGGAATCCAGAACAAGTTGTTTTGCGAAATTATCTCCACTGTATTTTTCCGAGCTGTAATCAAAATATTCTATGAGGAGCGTTTTATTCCGATTAATTACAGGTAAAACAGCTTTTTCAAAAAATTCCGTGTAGAATGCCCTGATCTCAGTTTTAAGGAGTCGTCCATGCTCATATCCCATTTCATAAGGAGTGCCATAAAGATGAACAATTTTTATTCCCTGTACATTCTGGATGTAGCCTCTTTGCGCTATATCAGTGAAACTTTTACCACTATTGCACGCAAAAAGTAAAAATAAACCTGCTATCATAAATATCTTCTTCACAATAAAAAATTAGCATAAAATTCAATCATGGGAAAGGGATGGTGTTGAGGATTGTTCCAGGCATTCATATTCACCATGACTATTCGGATATAAAGGAAATGATGCAACCGCTAAGAGTACATCTGCGGGAGGGGCAGGCCGAAGGTCCGCCCCATCCCTCACCATCTACCTCCAGAAAATAACACACAGAACTTTTACCTTCTTTCACTTTATTTGAAAAAAAATAGCAAAAAGTTTATACTTCTCTTCAGAGGAGGTATAAAAATGGGAAAATTTAAAGATCTTCTGAAGAAAGAAGGGATTACTTTAAAGGAAATAACAGATTTCCTGGATTCCCTCCCTCATGAGGAAGAGTTAAAAGAAACTCTATCTCTGGGGAAAAAGGAACAGACGAAACTCTGGGATCTGGCAGAAAATACTCCTACTTCCCTTACCCTTGATTATTTTGTCCCAGAAGATGCAGAGTTGCTAAAACCTTTCGTATTTGAAGGAAGGAACTCCCTCCCGGCTTTCACCCGATTTCAGAAAGTCTTCTACAGGCAGGGTGACGGGACTATAGGAGGGTATAACAACCAGTCTATTGCATGGTTAACAGGCTGGGGCTACATGATCCTTGAAAAACCAGATCCAGATTCAAAAGAGGCTTTCGTTAATTACTTAAAAATCCCTTCAGAAAAGCCGCTGGATTGGCCAAATATAAAGCCTAACTGCAGAGGATTGAGCAGATTTGTCTACTGTAACATGATTGATCATTTAAGATGGGTAAATAAGGATGTTGTGATCGGTAGAGCCTATAAAAAGGGCAAAGCTATGCCCAACTGGTTCATTTTATGTAGACAATAATTTTCAAAAAGTTATAATAAAAATTGTGAAAAAGCCTGAACTCCTTGCCCCTGCGGGGGACTTTGAAAAACTGAAATTTGCGATTCTCTATGGCACAGATGCTGTTTATGGGAGTGGAAAAGAATTCAGTCTAAGGCAGTTCAGTAAAAATTTTTCAGAGGAAGAACTACCAGAAGGCACCATTTTCCGAATCAAAAATAGAGTTAAAAATGGAAATCCTGACGAAAAAATTTTATATTGAGCCAAGAAATATTGCATATTTCCGTTTTATAACAGAAGGATACGATGGTCTCTGCCTCATTCATACAGTTGACGGGAAAGCAGGAATTGTTGAAGTATCAGTCCCTCCACAGTTAGAAAAAGAATTTTTTGAGGTGATTGAAGTAATCCGGGAGGAGCTTGGGGGTGATAATTTAACTGAGATTTTGCCTTTTACTGGAGAGGACGGAGTGATATAATTTGAAAAAGTGAGGTTAATATGAGAAGTAAGTTTGTATGGATTTTAGTGGGTATTCTTTTTTTCGTAATCGTTTTACCATTCAACTTACATGGGCTCAGCTTCTCAGGAAAAGTTGTTCTTGGAACAACTCTTTTAATGGCGATCTGGTGGATAACTGATGCTTTACCAATGGGTGTCACAGCTATGGTTCCCCTTGTAATTTTTCCTCTCTTCGGGGTAATGGGCGCAAAAGAGGTAAGCCCTCCATACGCAGACCAGGATATTTTCTTATTTTTAGGTGGCTTAATCATAGCTGAATCAATACAGAAGTGGAATCTCCATAAAAGAATCGCAGTAAATATTGTAAATTTCCTCGGCAGTAATCCCAAAACAATAATTTTAGGTTTTATGATAGCAACATGGTTTCTATCAATGTGGATGTCCAATACCGCTACCACACTTATGATGATGCCCATTGGAATAGCAGTACTTGCAAGCTTTGGAGAAAAGTTAGAAAAAAGCAGAGATATGATCAATTTTTCCAAAACTCTTATGCTCTCTATAGCTTATGCAGCAACAATCGGGGGGGTCGCTACTCTGGTGGGTACCCCACCAAACCTCGTCCTTGCAGGGATGTATCAGAAGTTATTCAATCAGCAGATAACCTTTTCGCAGTGGTTTATGATCGGATTCCCTGTAAGTATTTTCACTCTTGCATTTGCATGGCTTTACATGGTAACTTTCGGTTTCCCATTTAAAAAACTTCCAAAAGAAAAAATCAAAAATGTCATTAGAGAAGAAAAGACAAACCTCGGTCCCATGACATATGAAGAAAAAGTCGTTTCAATTGTGTTCGCGCTTGTTGCAATAGGGTGGATAACCAGAGGAGGTATAACCATAGGGAAGGTTACCATTCCAGGGTGGGCAGACCTTTTTCCATATAAAAAACTTATAACTGATGCAACCGTGGCTATGTTCTTTGCTCTCCTGTTATTCTTTATCCCTTCAAAATCTGTAAAGGACAAATACCTGCTTGACTGGAAAGATATCAAAAATATCCCATGGGAAGTACTCTTTCTCTTTGGCGGTGGTTTTGCCCTCGCAAAAGCTTTCAAGGTGAGTCACCTGACCCACTGGGTTGGACATGAACTTGCATTTATTACGACACTACATCCTATTTTGCTTATTTTTATTGTCGTAGTAACACTTGAGATTGTAACAGAATTCACTTCAAACACTGCAACAACTACAATTATGCTTCCGATTTTAGCAGGCATCGCCCAGATAAGTCATATAAATCCACTAATTCTACTTATTCCTGCAACTCTTGGAGCCTCCAATGCTTATATGTTACCGGTTGCAACTCCTCCTAACGCCATTATAATGGGAGCTGGAGTGGTAGAAATAAAAGATATGGCAAAAGCCGGGATATGGCTTGACCTCTTTGCGGCAATTACTATAACTCTATACTTATACTTTCTCCCTGTATTACCTTCCATTGCAAGGTGAGAGAATGGCTACACTTGATCAACTATCATTTGAAGATGTTGAAAAACTTCTTGATATTACAAAAAACACTCCAATTTTCAAAACCATTTCTCTTACAGAGAGACAGGAACTACTGGAAAATGCAGCTATCGTAACTTCTCTAAGAGGCGAATATGTATTTCATTCAGAGGAAAAACCCCTGTTCTTCTTTATTCTGTACTCGGGAAGATTGTTAGAATTTAAAGAAAGCCACAATAAGAAGAAAATTATCAGGATAATAAAACCCGGAAACCTCTTTGGGATAGAAGGAGCAGTAGAAGGTGAAAAATATAAAAACAATGTGAAGGCTCTTGAAGATTCCAGAGTCGTCTCTTTTCCAAGGGAAGAGTTGCTGAAGATTCTTAAAAACCATCCTGAACTTAAATCAAGGTTATCATGATGGATGAAACATCAGATAGTAAAAAGGATCAACTCAAACTTGCACTGAATTATCCTTTCATAACTTCTCATTCTCTTGACAAAATAAGGCTCATTCCAGAGCTTCTGCCCGACATCAATTTTGAGGAAGTAGACACATCCATCACAATTTTTAACCATACCCTTTCTGCACCAATCCTCATTGCTCCTCTGACAGGAGGTACACCCGAAGCAGAATCAATAAATATGACACTTGCCAGGGTTGCCCATGTAACTGGAATAGGTATGTCTGTAGGATCGCAAAAAGCAATGCTTGAAAATCCAAATCTCCTCTACACATACCAGGTGAGAAAAGTCGCACCGGGGATTCTCCTCTTCTCAAATATTGGAGCAGTTGACACCAAAGACTACTCAAATGAAGAAATTGAATCCCTGATCACAAATATTCAAGCTGATGGAATCATGCTGCATCTTAACCCCATGCAGGAAGTTTTCCAAAAAAATGGAAAAACAAACTTTGCAGGGGTTATTGACAGAATTAGAGAGCTAATAAGTTCAATAAGCTACCCTGTAATTGTGAGGAGCATAGGATGTGGTATGGACGCTGTTACCGCCAAAAGACTTGTTCAAACCGGAGTCCATGGGATTGATATAGCTGGAAATGATGGAATAAACTGGATAATAATTGAGGGGGAGAGAAGCAACGGAGAAAAATTAGCAATCGCAGAAAGTTTCAATGAATGGGGGCTTTCCCTCAGAGAAAGCCTGTTAAGAGTCAAAGAAATTTCTTCCCGCACCCTACTAATAGCTACGGGAGGTATAACCACTGGCCTTCAGGGGGCAAAAGCCCTTGTTCTTGGTGCTCAGCTTTTTTCCATTGGAAGAATAGCACTTCATACCCTTATAACAGAGGGGGAAAAATCTCTCATCAAATTAATAGAAAAAATAAAACTTGAACTAAAAATTACCATGTTTGGTGTAGGAGCCAGTACAGTCAAAGAACTTCACAAGGTTTCCTACATAATAGATGAATAACCTGAAAAAATATATTGAGAATTTCTTCAATGAGAATGATCTTCCATTGCCTGAAGTAGGCAGTGATCACATTGAGAAATTTAGTCTCTATTTTTCCCTTTTAAATAAATGGGGGGAAAAGATGAATCTGTTATCCCCCACTGAACTTAATCTTCTTCCGCTACACCTGGTTGACTCTCTTGTAATTCTACCTTTTTTTGATTGCAAATCAATAATTGATCTGGGCTCAGGGGGAGGTTTCCCGGCAATTCCCCTCTCAATCATGACCCCTTCCACTGAGTTCCACTTAGTAGAATCAAGACAAAAAAAATCTTCATTTCTTCTCATTCTGAAATCTACCCTTGGACTGGAAAATGTAAAAATCTATCCTTCAAGAGCAGAAAAACTCCTCCTAAAATTCACTGAAACATTTCCCTGTCTCACAGCAAGAGCGTTTATGCCAGT
>JALTID010000223.1 GCA_027004335.1 bacterium | reverse complement strand
GAAAAAATTTTACTATGCTGAGAAAACTGGAGAAACAGCTTCATTTGCAGAAATGATAGATCATCTAAGCGGTGCTGCAGGCGCTTTACTCGCTCCTCTTTTCGTTACAGGAATCGGTTTGACTGATAGCCTGATAATAGTTATACTAATACTTACATTGGCAATAATTTTCAGAAGATAAAGGAGTAAATTATGCTTGACTATGTAAGAAAAAGAGCGAATTCACCTGCTGTAAAATTGGGTGCAGGTCTGATCGCCCTTACATTTTTTATAGGTTTCGGAATCTTAACAGGCATCAGAAGAACAAGTAAAATGGGAAGTGGAGTTGTAGCTGAGGTAAACGGAGAGAAAATCTATCTTCAGGATTATAATCTTCTTCTCTCAAGATATGTAGAAATTTACAGGAAAAAATTCGGGAATAAATTTGATGAAGCTCTTATGAAAAAAATTCATTTCAGAGAGCAGATACTTTATGGGATGATAATCCAACTACTAAAATCAAAAGAAGCAGTAGAGTTAGGTATGGATGTTGATGATCAGACCCTCGCAGAACGGATAGCATCTATTCCAGCATTTCAGTATGGTGGAAGATTCAACCAGAGACTGTATGAAAGAGTTTTAAGAGATTCCAGACCACCTCTAACTCCTGCAGAATTTGAAAAAGAAGAGAAAATACAACTGGGATCTGTGCGATTTGACAATTTAGTTCAGAACACATGGTTTATTGAAAATGAAGAATTATTTGAACTCTACTATGCTGAAAATGAAAAAATTAATCTATATTATGTTAAGTTCACACCTCAGCAATTCATTCCTCGGGAGAGGGTATCGTTAAGGGAAGCAGAAAATTATTACACTCAGCACAAAGATGAATTTAAAACAGGAGAACTCAGGAAAACAGAATATGTCTATATCCCACTTATACCAGGTCAAAACGAAATAACTGAGAAGATGATAAAAGATTACTATAACCAGCACCAGGATGAATTTCAGCACGGGGAAGAGGTTAAAGCAAGGCACATCCTTATAAAAGTCTCCCCCAATGCCTCAACGGAAGAAGTTGAAAAGGCTAAGAAAAAAGCACTTAAGATACTTGCCCTTGCTAAAAAAGGTTTTAATTTCGCAAAATTAGCCAAAAAGTACTCTGAGGGCCCTTCAGCCTCCCGAGGGGGAGAACTCGGCTGGTTTGGAAGAGGAGAGATGGTAAGATCTTTTGAAGATGCAGCATTCAATACTGCTTCAGGTGAAATTACAGGTCCTGTGAGAAGTCAATTTGGATTTCACATAATAAAGGTGGAAGGGAAGAGAGGAGAAGGAATTTCTCCTCTCAGTGAAGTAAAGACAAGAATAAAATTTGAACTTTCACAGAAGATACTGGAGAAAAAGAAAAAAGAAATAAGTGATGCTTTTAAAGAAACTAAAAAAACTGGAGACTTAAAATCCCTTGCAGCAAGATTCGGTGCTAAGGTCAAAGAAACAAATTATTTCGATAAAGAGCATATTGTTCCCAAAAATGTACCTGATCCGACTTTTTTTAGAGATAAAGTATTTGCCCAGAAAGATATTTCAAAACCGTTTAAGTTTGACACATTCTCAGGGGCCTATATCGTAAAAGTTAACGGTGAAAAACCTCCTTATCAGCAAACATTTCCAGAAGTTAAAGATAAGATCACAGAAAAGCTTAAAATGAACAAGGCAAAATTAAAGGCAGCAGCAGAAGCTTCAAGATTTCTTTCCCTCATGGAAAAATATAATAACATAAAAAAGGCTGCTAAAAGAATGCATCTTAAGGTTGAAGAAACTGGTGAATTTACCCCATCATCACCTTCCATTCCTGGCATCGGGAAAAATCTGGAGCTATGGCAGTCTGCCTTCAGACTTTCAGAAAAAAACCCGTTTCCCAAAAAGGTTTTCACGGTAGAAAATAATTTCTTTGTAATAGCACTGAAAGAGCATAAGAAAGTAAATGCAAAAGATTTTAGAAAAAACAAAGATAGAGTAGAAAAAAAATTCAGAGAAAAAGTATCTGAAAAACTGGAGGAAAAATGGCTAAGATACTTACAGGAAAAAGGAGAAATTACAATACACAAAGAGGCGATTTTGCCTCCGGGCCAGCAATCCTGACAGTTCTCGCTTTTTTCTTTTTTCCAGTACTCCTGCAAGCCAAGATATATGGACCCTTTATTCAGTCTTTTGATCTGCAGGATAGTGCAACTATCTGCTGGCATACCAATGCTCAGCCAGAAAATCCCACGGTTAAAATGGGAACATCTCCCTCAGAGTTAAATATGTCAGAACCTGCAACATGGGCAACGGTTTATGATGGAAGATACCGTTACTGTGCCAGTTTTAAAAACCTCTCTCCTGCAATAACATATTTTTATTCTATACCGGGAACCTCATCCATTTTCAGTTTTCAGACTCTTAGCAGCACCGAACATTTCAAATTCGCTGTAATTGGGGACACAAGATCAGGAGATGATTACCACAGAGCAGTTATCGCAGTTATGGAAAAATACAAATTCTCATTCTACTTTAATACAGGAGATCTTGTGTGGAAAGATGACCTTGATGAGTGGGATCCTTTTTTTGAAATAGAACAACCTCTCTTATCTTCTCATTTCTTCTTTCCCGTTGAGGGGAATCATGATGTTAGTGGTGAAGGTATCCCCTACAGCAAAATTTTCTACTATCCTGAAGAGGTAACACCTACTGGTTCTTACTATTCCTTCTGGGTTGGTAAGAATTTCTTTTTGATTGCCTCTACAGAGAAACCTTTTACCTCTGATTCTCCCCAGTATCACTGGCTTGAAAATCAATTGAAAAATGCAGAGAAAAGGGGTGCTATTCACAAATTCATGTTTCACCACAGACCACCTTTCAGCTCAGGTCCTCACGGCGTAACAGAGGATCAAGGTGAGGAAGCAGCAGCAAGTATCTTAGCACCACTGGCAATAACATATGGAGTCACTGTTGTTTTCAACGGTCATGAACACCTCTACGAGAGAAACTACAAAGATGGTGTTTATTTTATAACAACAGGTGGGGGAGGTGCCACTCCTGCATTTATATGCGAAAAGGGAATTGACCCCTACAGTCAGTACTGCGAGCCCAATGCTGATCTAGAACATTTCCATTTTGTTCTTGTTGATGTAGGAACAACCTATGTGGAGTTGAAAGCAATTACCATGCATAATGAGGTGATAGATGATCTGGTAATAGGGAAAAAATCAGCAACCGGGCAGAAAGAAAAATCCACCGGCTGCAGTTGCAGGGAAAGCGGAGGCTCAACAACGGAAGGAGTTATTCTCCTGATATTCGTTGGAGCAATCTACTTTACTTTTAGATTAAAAAAATCAGAGCGCAGGTGAAATTTTCCAGTCTTCTTTTTATACTCCTTCTTCTAATAGAAGGTAAATTCCTTTTTTCAGATGTTATAATTGGCCCTTACTTAATATCTCCTTCACCGGCAAGCACAGCTGCGATCTGCTGGCAGAGTAACGAAAAATTAGACAATCTTTCTGTTACCCTGTGGGATGAATTCAACGCTTTCTATTTTCCCTCCCTGAAAGAGGAAAGCACAATTGTTCCGGGAAGATACAGATATTGCTCACTATTCAAAATGCTGCCCACCGATTCAAAATTTTTTTACAAAATAGCAGGAAGCAGAAAAACATTCTCATTCAGAACTCCTCCAGAAGGGGGTGAATTCTCTTTTGCAGTAATGGGAGACACAAGAAGTGGTGATTACTACCATAGAGAAGTGGTTAATTTAATGGAAAAATACAAATTCAATTTTTACTTTAACACAGGAGATATGGACGAAAAAGACTATTTGAGGCAGTGGGATAAGTTTTTCACGATCGAATCTCCCTTGCTTTCTTCACACTTTTTCTACCCTGTGGAGGGGAATCACGATGTGGGGGAGGAGAATATCACGCTCTCGGATCTCTTCTATTTTCCTCCAGAAGTAACAGAAACTGGGTCATACTACTCATTCTGGGTAGATAAAGTTTTTTTCATGGTTGCCTCCACAGAAAAACCATTTACCCTTGACAGTCTTCAGTATCACTGGATGGTAAAAGAACTATCAAATGCAGATAAAAAGAAGGCAAAATACAAATTCATGTTCTACCACAGGCCTCCATTTACATCGGGTCCCTTTCATAAAATGCGGGGAGATGAATATGAGGATATGGCAGGGAGGATCCTGGCACCACTGGCAATTAAGTACCATGTAACAATTGTGTTTAACGGTCACGAGCATCTGTATGAAAGGAGTTACAAAGACGGTGTTTATTTTATCACAACCGGTGGGGGAGGTGCTCCACCATCAATTATTGGTTTCAAAAAACTTAATCCCTATAGCCAGGTACTGGACACCAACTCGTCGTTAAAACATTTCCATTTTGTTCTGGTTAAGGTAAAAAAGAAATATATTCACATTAAAGCAATCGCTATAAACGGAGATATAATCGATAATTTCTACATCGGAGAAAAGCCACCGGAAGAAGAAATCTATACATGGGGATGTACCTCTGGAAGTACCAATTCTTACGACTTTATAGAAAGTATGATGATGATTTGTGCAGCTTTTTTGCTAATGAAAAAATCTCACTTCTTCCAGCGGCTGAGCAATTCCTCCTCATCAAGATCCCCCTCTTCAAGAGGGTCATAGATCTTAATTATCCTGTGATCCGCTATTCTGAATTTGAAACCCTCAAAACTCTCCCACTCGGCACCTTCTTCAAATGGGATGGGAACCTCGTTCAACTTACCAAGGATCTCCTCCTTACCCTGAATATAGGTGTGCCATACATTCATTCCATCAAGCCAGAGCTTATTTATCACATGGTACTTGCTCTTTTCGCTATATTCTCCCATTTACCACAACCCCACTTCTCACTTTTTCCTTTTCGTTTAAATACCAGTAAAGCCATATTCCAAATACAAAAGTGAAGATTCCTATGAACTGTGAAGTGGAAAGAACTCCTGGAATAACAAATCCTCTGATTGTATCCCCTCTTAAAAATTCAATCAGGAATCTGTAAACTGAATAAATTATCAAACTGAAGGCAACAAGTTGGCCATCAAATTTTTTGTATTTCCTCCATATAATAAGAAAAGTAAATAAACAAAATGCACAAAGAGAGCTCAGAGGCTGGGTGGGATAGAGAGGCTTGCCTCTCATGGAGATGGGAACAAGACTTCTATCATCAGTAAAAACGAGAGACCACCATGGTGGATGCTGAGGATTAGCCCATGTTATAACCTTACCATGACAGCATCCAGCAGAAGTGCATCCAAATCTACCAAAAGCAAGTCCCAGAAAAGCACCGGTTGCGATTATATCCAGCACTGTCCACATGGGTAATTTATATCTTTTTATATACCAGTAGGCAACAAGAACACCACCAATTACCCCTCCATACCACACAAGACCACCCTTCCAGATTTCCAGCATCTGGATAGGATAACGCATGAAATCCTTCCAGAGAGTTATAATGAAAAGTAATCTTGCCCCAACAAGACCACCAATTAGTACCCAGAAGGCAAGATCAAGGATCCTATTTACCTCAAGGCCCAGCCTCTCCGCCTCTCTGGCAGAGTACCACATACCCATTATAAAACCCAGAGCAACCATTACACCATAGGTATGAATAACAACCGGCCCAATCTTAATAAGAACTGGGTGCATCTAAGCTCCTCTTTGAATAAAATTATACCATATTGTGGAATTTATTCAAGTGGAAATTTTTGTCGTGATGGTGTATTATAACTACTCAAAGATAAAAGGAAGGTAACTATGAAAATCCTTGTCCCATTTGAAGAAGCAAGAAAAATTGAACTAGAGCACACAAATACCCTTTCGTGGGAGAAACTTCCCATTCAGGAGGGGGTGGGAAGAATCATTGCTGAGGATGTTTTTTCAGATATTACCCTTCCACCCTGGGACAATCCAGGAGTTGATGGGTATGCAATAAAGGGAGATTATAACATAGGAGATAGAAGAAAAGTTGTAGATATGGTAGCAGCGGGTGAGGAAAAATCAATAGAGTTAAATGAAGAAATCGCAGTTAAAATAATGACAGGAGCTCCTGTACCTCCAGGCACAGACAGAATAATTATGGTGGAAGATGTTGAGGTTGATGGAGATTACATCATTCTCAAAAGAGTTATCCCCGAGGGGAAAAATATCAGGGAAAAAGGTGAAGATGTAAAAGAGGGGGAATTGGTTATTAAAAAAGGTAAGTACTTAAGACCATACGAGATCGGGCAGTTAGCCTCAGTGGGGAAAAGTCAGATAAAAGTTTACAGAAGGGCAACAGTGGGGATTTTAGCCACAGGTAATGAGATCGTAGATGTAGATGAAAAAAGAACCCCCTTTCAGATAAGAAACTCTAACGGATACACGCTGTATTCTCAGGTAAAAGTAGCTGGAGCGGTTCCATTCTTCCTGGGAATAGCAAAAGATACAAAAGAGGATCTACTGGAAAGATTACAGACAGCCTTAGATTTTGATGTGGCTATCACCTCTGGTGCTATTTCCATGGGAGACCTTGATCTCTTAAAAGATGCTCTAGAAGAGTTGGGGGTGGAGATGCATTTCTGGAAGGTGAAGGAGAGGCCAGGGCTACCCCTCCTATTCGCGACCAAAAACGATACTCTTATCTTCTGTCTCCCGGGGAATCCTGTTTCCACAGCTGTTATGTTTGAGCAGCATGTGAGACCAGCCCTGTTGAAAATGATGGGACATAAAAGAATATTCAGACCGAAGATCAAAGCAAAAATTGATCAGGATCTGAAACTTAAAGCTGGACTAAGACACTTTGTGAG
>JALTID010000222.1 GCA_027004335.1 bacterium | reverse complement strand
TACAGTTTTCCCGAATCCAATACCGGGATCAATAGCAATTGTTTCCTTTTCCATTCCGTTTCTAAGAAAGAAATTAACTCTTTCTTCTAAAAACTGATATATTTCCCCGATTAGATCCTTATACTCTGGATTTTTCTGCATGGTTCGGGGTTCTCCAAGCATGTGCATCAGAACGATGGGTATTTTATTCTCAATTATGAAATTTTCCATCTCAGGATCTTTTGCAGCAGTTATCTCGTTGATTATATCAGCGCCTTCTTCAACTGTAATTTTTGCAACTTCAGGTTTAGATGTGTCTATGGATATGGGTATTTCCCATCTTTTTCTTATCTCTTTTATGACAGGTACAACTCTTTTTATCTCTTCTTTTATGGTTACTGGCTCCGCTCCAGGTCTCGTTGATTCTCCTCCTACATCAATGATGTCAGCACCTTCCTCTATCATTTTTTCTGCTTTTGCAATGGCCTTTTCAACAGAACTGTACCTTCCTCCATCAGAAAATGAATCAGGAGTAACATTTAAAATTCCCATTATCACGGGTCCCCTGCAATCAAATATTTTTTCCCTTTTTCTAATTTTAAAACTTTTTGCTGGAAAAGTTTCAACTATTTTTTCAATTTCTTTACCAATTTTTTTTAATCCGTATGGCTGGCATTTAAGTTTGGGAACGAGTTTTCTTAACCTGTGCCTATCACCGATTAGGAGAATGTCCCCTCTTTTTGTTGTGGCATCTATCATTCCATGGGGAATCGCTGCATCAATGTCCACAGAGATAGCTTCCTGTTTTATTATATTTGCCTGGACAAAAGTAAGGGAGGAAATGTAAATGGGTATGAGATCAAGTTTATTTGAAAAATACTCTACAACTCTGGGGTAGACTTTGATTTTTTTTAATATCTCTTCTGCTTCATCCCTGGTCAAGAATTTTACAGGATACATCATATTGCAGCAGCGAGCTCTTCAATATTGCCTTTCATTATGTTGTAGCTGGATAAAATTCTGTCTATTTCATCTCCTGAGATTACTTCCTTTTCCAGCAGATTTTGTGCGATGGCATGTAATGCATCTAAATTGGCTTTCAAGAGATTCTTTGAATAGGTGTAAGCGGTGCCAACTATTCTCTTTGTCTCTTCATCTATGAGTCTCGCAGTTTCCTCTGAGTATTTTGCTTTTGTTATCAGATCCCTCCCTAAGAAAACCGCTTCATTTTCTTCTCCAAAAGATAGAGGACCTATTTTTTCACTCATTCCCCATTCGCAAACCATTTTTCGGGCAATTTCCGTGGCTCTGTTAATGTCATTACCTGCCCCTGTGGTGATATGCCCTAAAACAATCTCCTCTGCAGCTCTTCCCCCAAGTAGAACAGCTATATTTGCCATAAGGTATTCCTTGGTATAAGTGTACCTATCATCCATAGGAAGTTGCTGCGTAACACCAAGAGCCATTCCCCTTGGTATGATTGTCACTTTATGAACTGGATCTGCCCCGGGAGTTAGTTTTGCTACCAGAGCATGGCCAGATTCATGGTAAGCCGTGTTCCTCTTTTCCTCTTCACTGATAACCAGACTCTTCCTTTCTACTCCCATGAGAACTTTGTCTTTGGCCTCTTCAAAATCTTCCATTTCAATTTTATTCTTATCCTTCCTCGCAGCGATAAGTGCCGCTTCATTGACAAGGTTAGCAAGGTCAGCTCCAGAAAATCCAGGGGTTGATTTCGCAATTAATCCCAGACTAACATCTTCTCCTAACGGCTTGTTCCTTGTATGAACCTGCAGGATTTCCTCTCTTCCTTTTACATCTGGCCTTGGTATTACAATTCTCCTGTCGAATCTACCAGGCCTGAGAAGAGCTGGGTCAAGCACATCAGGTCTGTTGGTGGCAGCAATTACAATAACCTCCTCATTTGCATCAAACCCATCCATCTCCACCAGTAATTGATTCAGTGTTTGTTCCCTTTCGTCATGGCCGCCACCGAGACCCGCCCCTCTCTGTCTCCCAACAGCATCAATTTCATCAATGAAAATTATGGATGGGGAGTGTCTCTTTGCCTGCTCAAATAGGTCTCTAACTCTTGACGCACCAACACCAACAAACATTTCAACGAAGTCGCTACCACTTATTGAGAAAAAAGGAACTCCTGCTTCTCCAGCTATTGCTTTTGCTAAGAGAGTTTTTCCTGTTCCAGGCGGCCCTATTAAAAGGACACCCTTAGGAATTTTGCCACCGAGTTTAGTAAATTTTCTTGGGT
>JALTID010000221.1 GCA_027004335.1 bacterium | reverse complement strand
ATTTTCTTTATATCCTCTTTTGAGAAGGGAATTACATTATTCTTCATCTTTGGATCATTTAATGTGTCGTAGAAGTAGCTCATCTGCTTTTCTGGATCAAATTGGACTTTAATGTCAGAGAATTTTGATGGAAGATTCATCTTCTCCTTTATTTTTACTATCCTGGTGAGAAGTTCTTCCTCTGTTTTGAAATTTAGCTTTAAAGCAATTTTTTTCAACTTTTCCCTGACATTTTTATTCCTGATATTAATCTTCCATACATCTTCAAAGAAAAAGGCGCAGGCTGCCCCATGTGGAATATGCCATATCTCGGAGAGGGGGAATGAAAGTGCGTGAATAGCTGCTGTCCCGGTGAGGTTGAAGGTGATCCCTGCCAGTGTTGCAGCTATGAGCATCTCTTTCCTTCCTTCTATTTCACCGCTGAGGGAAGAGTTATATGCTTTTTCCATTGTGCTTAAAATCTTAACCGTTGTATCAGTGGCAATGTGATCTGTAATTGGTGTGGCGTTTTTGTTCCAGAGAGGTTCTATGACATGGGTTAGAGCATCAAAGGCAGTTGAAGCTGTTACTGAGGGGGGCATTGAGTATGTGAATTGCGGAAATAATACAGCAACATCAGGCTGGAGGAATTGTGAAGCAAGGGTGTATTTTCTTCCTGAATTGGAGGTGTAGACTCCAAACTTCGTTACCTCAGCTCCTGTTCCTGCTGTGGATGGGGAGCAGATAACTGGTACTTTTTTCCCTTCTGGAATCCTCTCAGGGTTGTTCCCCAGATACTCTTCAAGGGATCCTCCACCGGCGGCTACAACAGAGGCTGCTTTTGCTGTATCCATGGTACTACCTCCACCGGCAGCCCATACCAGATTAATTTTTTTCTTTTGAATAATGTCAGCAATTCTATCTATCTGCTCCACCGGTGGATCTGGTGATATTTCAGAATAGGTTGTTATCTCAAATTTTGATGAAATTAGCTCTATAAGTGTCTCAACAGTCTTTACACGAGGGTCATGTAAGAAGAGAATCACGGGAGAAATTTTTCCCGAGGTGTAGATAATTGTTTTCGCTATATCCTCTTTGTTCAAGTGTTCAAATAGATAAATTCTGGTTGGTGATAGTATATTCTCTATAAGCTGCAAGGGTTTCTCCTCAGGGGCTTTCCTCTATAAGTTTCTTAAGTGTATCAAGAACAGCATCCACATGTCCAGCTACTCTAACTTTCTTCCATTCTTTTCTTATTTTTCCATCAGGATCAATGATAAATGTGCTTCTTACTATGCCAAAATATTCTCTTCCATAATTCTTCTTTTTCCCCCATACCCCATAGGTTTCCAGAACCTTATGCTCTTCGTCACTGAGGATAAGGATGGAGAGATTATGTTTATCTATAAATTTAACATGACTTTTAGGTGAATCTTTGCTGATACCAATTATTACAGTATTGAGTTTTTCAAATTCATCTTTCCCTGCTCCGCAGACGGGACAGGTCCAGTCCTCAGGGAGTTTATCAAAGGGTGTACCAGGTGGAATATTGTCATCAGGATCTCCCTTATCAGGGTCATAAATATAACCACAGACCATACATACATATTTTTTTGATGCCCCTGATTTCTTCTCTTCTATTATTTTTTCTTTTTCCCTTTTTATGTAAGTAGGTGCAGTTTTTGGTGCTGATCCATTTTTCACCTGATGGTAGTATGCGTATGTCATTGGTTTCTCATCGTTTAGGATCTCGGCACCAACGACTCTTCCCAGGAAAACTGTGTGGGTTCCTGCATCAAGGGAATTGATAATTTCTGCTTCAAGATATGCAACTGCGTTCTCTGTTACTATAGGTGTTCCTGTTTTTTCTGTTTTAAACTCCGTATCCTCAAATTTATCAATTTCTCTACCAGATTTAAATCCAAATTTACCTATAAATTTAAGAGGAGTATTTTCTGATAGTACAGCTGCTGCGAAAATCTTGCTTGCTGAGATATACTCATGGGTTAAGTTCTGTTTATTGATGCTGATAGCTATAGTTGCTGGCTCAGATGTGATCTGAAAAACGGTGTTGGCAATTTGTCCATTGAATTTACCTTCCTTAACAGAACTTATAACATACATACCGTAGCTTATTTTGTGAAGAGTTCTTGAATTCATAAAGCCTCCTTTTCTAAGTTTAAAATAATTATAAAACTATAATAAGTTTATCATTTCTTTATCAGGCTGTCAACTTTTATTTATCATTGCTCCTTTAAAAAGGCGGGGTACTGTAC
>JALTID010000220.1 GCA_027004335.1 bacterium | reverse complement strand
GTATTGCTGCTTCTTCTGGAAGAAGCGAGCAAACTAAGCCAGTTTCTTTCTAAACTTGATAAGGTTTATGTTTTTGAAATGAAGTTGGGAGAAAAAACTATAACTGGTGATGCTACGGGTGAAATAGTGGAGAAAATGCCTATTCCAGAATTGACCGAGGATTTGATTAAAGAGGTTATTAAAAAATTTAGTGGCGAAATATTCCAGACTCCCCATCCTTTTTCCGCAATAAAGTTCAAAGGGAAACCCCTCTATAAGTATGCCAGGGAGGGTAATTTAATTAAACTTGAACCAAGAAAAGTTGAGATTAAAGATATTATATTTCTTGGTTATAAAAAAGATAAAATTGAAATAAAGGTTGTAACTTCCAGTGGGGTATATATAAGGTCTCTTGCAGAAGATATTGGTAAGGAGCTTGGAACAGTAGCTCATCTTACCTATCTTATGAGGCTCCAGGTTGGTAGATTTTCCATAAATGAAGCAGTTACTCTGGAGCAATTTGCAGACTTGGTGAAAAAAAATAATTTCGGGAAATATATAATTTCCATGGTTGATGTACTTGATATGAAAAAAATAAAAATAAGCAAACAGGTAGCTTCTCTTGTTTTAAAGGGTGTTCCTGTGAGTCAGATCCTTGGGGAAAAATTTGAATTGATTTCACCCAACCAAAGATTTGCTTTGATAAGTGAAAACGGGAAAAAACTTTATGCAGTAGCTGAAAAGGATACTTCTGGAAGGTTCAGATATGTTAGGGTTCTTGGAGGTGTTTGAAATATTATTGTTAACTGATAATATATAATTAAAAAATAAGGGGGAAATATAATGGCATTGACCAAGGAGCAGAAGAAGTTGATCATTAATAATTTTCAGATTCACGAAAATGACACCGGTTCTGTTGAAGTTCAGATTGCCGTTTTGACAGAGAGGATAAAGTACCTGACCGAACACCTCAAAAGACATCATAAGGACAAACATACCCGGCTTGGGCTTATAAAACTTGTTTCAAGGAGAAAAAAACTTCTCAAATATTTAATGAGAGAAAATCCTGAGAAATATTTTAAGATAATAAGAAAATTAGGAATAAGAAGGTAGAGGTAAATAATGCAACCAATTTCAGTCTCTACAGAGGTAAGTGGAAGATTGTTAACTATTGAAACAGGTAAAATGGCCAAACAGGCTAATGGTGCTGTTCTTGTGAAGTATGGGGATACAATGGTGCTTGTAACTGTGGTAATGGCGAGGAAAGAGATGGAAGATATAGATTTTCTTCCCCTTACTGTAAATTATCAGGAGCAATCCTATGCTGCGGGCAAAATACCTGGAGGTTTTTTAAAGAGAGAGGGAAAGCCTTCTGACCATGAAGTTCTTATTTCAAGAGTGATAGATAGGTCTATAAGACCTCTATTTCCAGAAGGATATATGTATGACACCCAGGTTATTGCCATGGTCCTTTCATATGATCAGGATAATGACCCTGCTCCACTATCAATTATTGGAGCTTCTGCAGCACTTTATATTTCTGATATTCCTTTTGAGATACCCATTGGGGCAGTTATAGTTGGAAAGAGTGAAAACGGTGAGTACCTTATCAATCCCGGGCAACAATATGAAGAAAAGAGTCTATTAAACATTACTGTTTCATCTTCAAAAGATAGCATTGTTATGGTAGAAGGTGGAGCGAAATTCAGACCAGAGGATGAGATTCTTGGAGCCCTTGAAGCAGGTTTTAACGCTGTTAAACCTGTTATTGAAGTTCAGGAAGAATTAAGAAGAAAAGTTGGAAAAGAGAAGGTCCAGTTTAGTGTTGATAAACTTGAGACCTCTATTGCCTCTGCAATAAGAGAAAAATTTTCTGAAGAAGTTAAAGCTACAATGAGAATCAAGGAAAAACAGGTAAGGTATAAAAAACTGGATGAAATTTTAGAGAGGGTAATTTCTGAATTTGGTAATGATGACCCACATAAGGTGCTTTTGATTAAGAAAGAGTTTGATGATCTTAAAAAAGAGCTCGTTAGGTCCCTTATTAAATCTGGGACAAGAATTGATGGGAGGAAACATAATGAGGTAAGACCGATTTTTATTGAAGTAGGTCTCCTTTCAAGAGCCCATGGCTCAGCTCTTTTTACAAGAGGAGAGACTCAATCGCTTGTGGCCACTACACTTGGGACCAGGGAAGATGAACAGTTAATTGATTCCCTGGAAGGAGAAAGTTTTAAAAAATTTATGCTTCATTACAATTTTCCACCTTTTTGCGTTGGTG
>JALTID010000219.1 GCA_027004335.1 bacterium | reverse complement strand
CATCACACCTATTTAAGTCTGTTAAATTTTTACGAACTAATTATTATCCGTTATCTCTGGAGAATAATTCGTACACCTTTTCAGAAATCATCAATGAGGTATCTTTATGTTCGTTTAAAAGATCCCAAATGGTACAAAATGCATTTTAACGAATTAAAAAAGAGTTTCTTTTCATTTCCCAAGACCCGAGGAAAAAATTCTGGCAATATGGATCGCTTTTACAGCGGATCCTCTTCTGCTCAAAATCCCTCCTAAATTCATCAAACAGCTTACATCAGGAGTTGTCACAAAGTCTGCTCCAGTAGCTTCAATATAGTCAGCTTTTCTTTGTGCCATAGCAATGGAAAGATCACTCATTTTTATGGAAAACAGCCCCCCGAAACCGCAGCAGAGTTCTTCTTTTTCCATTTCTATTAATTCTAACCCTTTAATTTTCCTTAGAAATTCTTTTGGTTCTTTTCTTATTTTTAGCCCCCTCAGGTAGTGGCAGGATGGATGGTAGGTGACTTTGTATGGGAAATGAGCGGGGATCTCTCTTATTCCCAATTTCATCCACAGGAATTCAGTTAATTCATAGACATTTTCTTTTTTTTCTTTGATCATATCCAGGATTTTGCTGTCATCCTGGAAAAGTTTCTCAAGATTTTCTCTTATCATATGCACACATGAACCTGAAGGGGCTATTATATGGTCATAATTGTATGTGGAAAAGTACACCTCAATCCATTTTTCTGCTAATTTTCTTGCATTTTTCCAGTCTCCCATATTAAAGGCGATCTGTCCACAGCAGGTGGATTGTGAAGGTATGGATGTTTCAATATCAAAAAAATTGAGAATTTTTTTGGTATCTTCAATCAAGTATGGATGGAATTTTTCCACAATGCAGGTAGGGAAAATGAGCACTTTCATTTTAATTGATAATACCATTTAGAATTTGTTAATCAAGATAATGGAAAATTTGACTAAAAATCAAGATAATGATAACTTAAAATGCACAGGGGGTTTTTTTGAGATGAGGAGAAAGTGGTTTATTTTACTGTCGGTTATCCTAATTCTTACCAGCTCAGGGTGTTTTTTTCATAGAATTTCTCAAAATGAAGTTATTAAACTACCCCCGGTGGTGGTGAAGGCAGAAAATAAGAAACCAGCTCCAACTCCCGCAACTTATTCAACTGAGAATACTGGACCCTCACTTCTCACAGATAGGATTTTCGTTTATAATTACCTCCTATATGATTACTATCTTACAAGGGGAGATATTCCTCATGCCTATGATGCCCTGGAAACTGTTTATTACTATCATCCTTCTTCCGACTTTGCACGGAAATTATGCTTAATCGCCTACTTTCTGAAAAAATATGATAATGCGATTCTATATGGGAAGGCTTATCTTGAAAAATATCCTGATACACCGAAAATAATGAAGATTGTTGCTGATTCTTACTACAGAGAGGGCAATTTTGATGAGGCTGAGAAGTATTTTAAAGAGATTTATTCTTATTCAAAGAAGAATCCTTTTGTTATTTTGAGGCTTGTTCAAATAAATGTAGCGCAGAAGAATTTTGTAAAGGCTAGAAAACTTCTTGAGGAAATAAAATTGCAGCGACCCGATCTTTATGATTATGTAAATGCAAAAATCTCTATTCTTCAGGGAAAACCATCTGATGCGGAAAATTATCTTCTTTCTCTTAGGAAGATCTCTCCAGACTTCTTACCAGGAATAAGGGACCTTGCACTTCTCTACATCTCTACTGGAAGAGTTCAGGATGCAATAAAATTACTTAATCAGGTTCTCAAAGACCACCCTGAGTGGGTGGAATTGAGGTTGATACTTGCAAAGGCTTATGATATTGGCAAGGAGGGAGAAAAAGCGAGAAATGAGCTTAAGAAGCTAAAGAATGAGTTGAAAAAAGGAGCGGATTGGACCCTTGATTTTGCAATTGCTTTTTCCTATCTTAACGAGGGGAAAATCAGTGATGCAATTGAGATTCTTCAATCCTTATCTAAGAGATACCCTGATAATAATATCGTGAAACTTTATCTTTCTTTATCTTATGCAATGTTTCAGGAGTATGATAAGGCTATTGATACCCTTGATTCCATAAGGTCCAGTAATCAAAAGATTAAGGGGGTGGTACAGTATTTTAAAGCTTCTATATATTATCAGATGGGCGAAGAGGATAAATCTGTTAACATATTAAAATCACTAATAATATCTAAGCCCTTTCCCGGTGTTTTTCTTCTCTTAGCTGATATTTATCAAAAACAGAAAA
>JALTID010000218.1 GCA_027004335.1 bacterium | reverse complement strand
GATATTTCTGTACTTCCTTGGTAAGAGAGACTATTACCTTGACATTCCCTTCATGTTTGAACCAAAATATAATGTGGAGGGCTCCTGGTTGATCCATGCATGGAAAACAAATAACATGAATATTTTCACAAGTCACAACGTTACCTGTCTTGCCTATAATAAATATTTCTTAGCCAGATTTATTGAAAATAATATACCAGAGGAAAAAAGAGCAAAATTTCTTTCCTATATTGCTTCACACTGCAAACTAATATATAATAGCAATATCACAGGACTATGCAGAATAAAAGAGCCTACCCCCTGAAAATTTTTGTTGTGCTGCTTCTTGGTGCGATAATATACTGGTCCAATAATAAGATACACGCATATCCGAAAAAAGTGGTTGAAGACCTTTATTACCTCCCTATAGAAAGGTATGCCAAACTGATCTCCCTAGGTTATACCAATGTTGTTGCTGATATCCTATGGATGAAAACCCTTGCATATACAGGCGAGCATATCGTGACTGATAGGAACTTTAAGTATCTTGTAGATCTTCTCAACGCAGTTACTGATCTGGATCCCTATTTTTTCTATCCATACAGATTTGCCGGTACTATTTTACCTTGGGAGGCTCATGATCCGAACGATGCAATAAGAATTCTTAAGAAAAGTTTGAGGTATCTTCCCGATAAGTGGTACCTGTGGTTCCTGACTGGTTTTATCTATATGTATTTCAAAGGAGATTACAGAGAAGCTGCATTCTACTTCAAAGAAGCAGCAACAAAACCTAATAGACCTTCCTTTATTGTCAGTTTAGCAATAAAACTCATGGCAAAAACAAATGATGCAGATACTGCAATCAAGATCCTTCTGGAAATATATAATCATACTAAAAATCCTCATGCAAAGGCTCATATATTAAGAAAAATAAAGATGATCCTCGCAGAGAGAAACTTTAGACTCATTGAAGAAGCATTGGCAAGATTTAAAAGAAGAGAAGGGAGGTTACCATCCTCCCTTGAGGAACTTATACATAAAGGTTACCTCTCTTATATTCCCAGAGACCCTTTTGGAGGTAAATACTATCTCACACCAGATGGTAAAGTGAAAAACACTGCATATAATAAAAGAATAAAGATCTTTCTGAGGAAGTAGTATGATGATTATAGAGGTTAAAAATGTAGAAAAATCATACCCCACAGGACATATCGTCAGAAAGAAAATTACTGCTCTGAGAGGAGTAACCTTCTCTGTGAAAGAAGGAGAAACCTTCGGGCTCCTGGGCCATAATGGGGCAGGTAAAACCACACTCCTTAAATTGTTAACAGGTTTGATACATCCAGACAGTGGTGAGGTCAGTATCTTCGGAGAGAGTCCTTCCTCTCTAAGAGCAAAACAGAAGATAGGTTTTCTCCCAGAAAATCCCTACTTTTACACCTATCTAACCCCGAGAGAAATACTTACATTCTACGGAGAGCTCTTCTCCATTTCTGGAAAAGATATACAAAACAGAGTTGAAGATATACTAAAAACTGTTAATCTTTCTTCCTGGGCAGATATCCCCATTAAAAAATTCTCAAAAGGCATGATCCAGAGAGTAGGGGTGGCTCAGGCATTGATAAATGATCCTGAGCTCCTGATCCTGGATGAACCAATGACTGGACTTGATCCTGTAGGGAGAAAGGAACTCAAAGAAATTATCTTAAGTTTAAAGGAACACGGCAAAACGATCATTTTTTCTTCCCATATACTCTCTGATGTTGAGATGATCTGTGATAGAGTAGCTATACTTATTAAAGGAAAAATTGTTGAAGAAGGAGACATAGAGAGTTTAACAGCAAAACATTCTACTGGATATGAAATAGAAATACCAAAAAAGTACCTGAAGTGGGTTGAACAGCAGAATTTACATTTTAAACACCAGACAAACTCTCTTTTGTTAGAATTTTCTACGAGGGAAGAAGCAGATAAATTTCTCAAAGAGCTTTTAAGGGAAGATATTGAGATCCTCTCATTTTGCCCGAGAAGAATCCTCCTGGAAGACCTTTTTATGGAGGGATACCGCAGGTATGCACAGGATTAAAGCTGTCATTGTAAATACATGCCGTGAAGCTATAAGGAATAAGTTACTATACACGGTGGTTTTCTTCCTGATAATTCTTCTGGGAATATCATCTATTTTAGGTAGCTTTACCATGGGAGAAGTCTCCAGGTTTGTAATAAATTTTGGTCTGGCTGGAATCGAGCTACTAGGTGTAACGATGGCTATTGTTACAGGAACCGGGATTATTTACAACGAAATTCAAAGAAAAACAATTTTTACCATCATTCCAAAACCGATCAAGAGATGGGAATTTATACTTGGAAAATTTTTAGGTCTCTCCATTGCCTTACTTTTTCAGACAATCTTGATGCTTATTGTGGTAATTCTCTTTCTTTTCATAGTAGGAGCGAGAGTTTATCCCATTATACTTTTAGGGGGACTTTTTATATACCTTATAATAATACTCACAATTTCAATCACTATTTTCTTTTCCACTTTTTCCTCCCCTATACTGAGCGGATTATTTGCTGCAACCATATACTTTATTGGAAATTCACTTGGGGAATTAGAAGTTCTAATTTCCAGGATTTCTCTCTCATCTGGGGAAAGGCTCCTCATAGATTTCTTCTATATAATTCTTCCAAACTTTTCAAATCTAAATATCAAAAATCAGGTCGTCCACAATACAGCTCTCCCCGGCGGTTATGCTCTATTTTCTATTCTCTATGCAGTAGCCTATATGCTTTTTATGCTTCTCCTCGCAACATTAATCTTCGAAAAGAAAGAATTGTATTAACAGGATAAAAATAGGAAAATATACGTTGATATGGAATACAAAGGGATCTGAAACCAAAATGAAAAACACTGGAATTTACTACTTTTATATTGTTCTTGGGTTATTCTCCAGCTTGCTTGGCTTCTTCGTTTTCTTCTATGTAAAACCAAGATATCAGAAAGTAACAGGAATTATAATAGGTTTTTCGGGGCTTATCTTTGCCGTGATTGCATACATAATCTTAAAAATGCTTAAAGGTGGTTAATGTATATCTACAATATTCCTGACTGGCTCCTCTATTTTCTTGCCTTCATCTGGGGAACGATCTGGGGGAGCTTTTACAATGTCTGTATTTACAGAATCCCTAACAAGATTTCAATAGCTTACCCCCCCAGTCACTGCCCTGTGTGTGGCCATAAGCTCAAATGGTATGATAATATACCAGTAATAAGCTACATAATGCTCAGAGGAAGATGCAGATACTGTGGAACAAAAATCTCTCCAAGATACCCTCTGGTAGAAGCATTAACAGGGTTAATTTCAATTCTTGTGCTCTGGAGAGCCTCATCTATACTTGAGTACTTTATCTACTTTTTCCTCTCCGGTTGCCTTCTGGTAATTTCGTTCATAGACTGGGATACTTTCACGATCCCAGATACAATTTCCTACTCACTTCTGGTGATCGGGCTTGTTCTTCTCTTTCTCCAACTGCTTCCTGTAAAAATTCTGGATGGCATCATAGGTCTTCTATTTGGTGGTGGGTTACCACTGATAATCGCAATCACTTTTGAAAAAATAAAAAAGATGGAGCAACCTGCCTTAGGAGGTGGCGATATAAAGCTTTTTGCCATTACAGGTACATTCATGGGGCTTTACGGTGTGCTTTTCACAATGATAATTGGATCAATTCTCGGAATCATAGTTGGATATCCCCTGGTACTTCTTACCGGGAAAAAAGTTGATGAAGAAGAACTCCGTGAAAAAAGGTACATCCCCTTTGGCCCCTTTATTGCGGTAGCCGCAATAATTACATACCTGATCGGAGTGGACAATCTTGTACAATTACTGTTAATATAAGAGTATGAAACCCAAATTATTTCGCTCACTCTCTTTCAACCTTATAAGCTGGTATATGCTCCTTCTGCTTCTGATGGTCCTTCTGATAAGCTGGAGTGTAATTAAAATCGTTGAAACTGAAGTTCTGAAATCACAAATGGTAAATCTTCAGGCTTTCACCGAAGCCACGGTGAACTATCTTGAAAATTCTACCGAGAAAAGCAAAGAGATAGATATTGAAACACTCTCAAGATGGATAGTAGATCCTCTGAAAAAAAGCGGCATCCTGCTTGGAATAGTTGTTTTTTACAGGTGGGAACCTGTTTTTATTTATGGAAAAATTCCCAATTATAAAAAAGAAGTGGAATATTTCCTTGCTTCAGAAAAGGAGAAGCTCTCAAAAAAAATCTATTTTTCCCGGAGAACCTTTACCCTCTCCAGATATTACTGGGCAGATTTCTTCTGGAATGGGAGAGGAAATCTAAAACTACTCATAAGATATAATCTGAAATGGCTAAACATGGTGACCGGAAGGATCCTTAAAATAATCTTCTTCTACATCCTGAGTACCACCATCCTTATTATAGCTCTACTGCTCTGGGTAACTGGTAAAAAAGTTATTCTCCCTATCCAGAAACTAACAGAAGCTTCTGATAAAGTGGGGAGGGGTGAATTTCTCACCAGAAAACCCTATCCCTCTGGAGATGAATTTGGACTACTCTCAGAGTCAATGTATGAAATGTCTGAAAAGCTTAAGGAGGATAGAGAAACTATCCTTGATCAGATAAAGGAATTAAACGAAGCATATTCAAAATTGAAAGAGATGCAGGAGGAGATAATTAGAAGCGAAAAGTTAGCCCTAATTGGTCAGATGACCTCAGGACTCGCCCACGAGGTTGGTAACCCTATAACCTCTATAATTGGGCTTGCGCAGATTATGCTCAAAACAGGAACCTTATCAGAGGAAGATAGGGATTTTGTCAAAAGAATTCTCTCCGAAGGTGAGAGGATTAACAATCTCATCAAAACCCTCCTCAATTTCTCAAGACCATCAAAAGGGCATCTAAAAAAAACAGAGCTTAAGGAAATCATAAACAGAGCAACAGAGATTCTTAATGTCCAGGGGAAACTTAAAAACATTGAACTTGAAATTAAAGCTGAAAATGTAACTCTCTGCACAGATGGGGAAAGACTTCTTCAGGTAATTCTAAACCTGCTGATAAATGCTGCAGACGCAATAAGGGAAAAATTTGGTGCTTCCCCTGGAGGAAAAATCAAGCTCTCGGCGAAAAAGGAAAATGAAAAAGTCTTAATATCCATCTCCGATAATGGAATCGGAATCGAGAATGAAAACATCAAAAAAATCTTTCTTCCATTCTACACCACAAAAGAACCAGGGAAAGGTACAGGTCTTGGGCTTTATGTATCATCAATAATTATAGATCAGCTCCAGGGCAAAATCTCTGCAGAGTCTTCCTCCCAGGTAGGAACTACTTTCCATATTAACTTGCCACACAGAAATTCTTCATGCTAAAATACTGTAAAATTCAATCCGGGAGTAGAAAATGTTTAAATTTTCCGATGTACAGAGTATGATTCGTGAAAATGTGAGGAAGCTTGCCAGGGAGGAGTTAGCTCCACTGGCACCTATCTACGATGAAAAGGAAGAGTTCAACAAAGAAGGTTTCCAGAAATTAGCAGAGTTAGGTCTTCTTGGAATTACTGTTCCAGAGGAGTATGGTGGAGCAGGAAGTGATATTATCGGAGCTACCATAGTGATGGAAGAGTTAGGGGCTGTGGATCCTGCACTCGCCCTATCTTATGGAGATCATACAATCTTATGCGCCAATAATATACTAATACACGCCAGAAATGAGCAGAAGAAAAAATATCTTCCCGATCTTGCCTCGGGTAGGAAAATAGGTGCCATGGCTCTAACTGAACCAGAGGCAGGATCGGACGCATTAAGCATAAAAACCACTGCAGTCAAAGAAGGTGATCATTACATCCTGAACGGAACAAAAACTTTCATCACAAATGGACCCGTAGCAGACATCTTTGTTGTGTATGCAAAAACATCCCCGGAAAAGGGTAAACGGGGTATAAGCATCTTCATCGTTGAAAAAAATTTCCCGGGCTTCCATGTGGGAAAAAAACTCAAGAAGATGGGGATGAGAAGTTCTCCCACTTCAGAAATATACTTTGAAGATTGCATCGTACCTGCGGAGAATTTAATGGGGGAAGAGGACGGAGGATTATATGCAATGCTTCAGAACCTTGATATAGAAAGAATAACTTTATCAGGTATTTCTCTTGGAATTATAAGAGAGTCCCTTGAGATCAGTCTGAGATATGCACAGGAGAGAAAGCAATTTGGACAGCCTATAGGCAATTTCCAGATGATCCAAGAAAAGATTGCAAATATGACCATCCTTTACAACGCTGCCAGGAATCTGGTATATACCGCTGCATTCAAGGCATTAAACGGTGAAAAGGCAAACATGGAAGCAGCCATGGCCAAGGTCTTTGCTTCAGAAGCAGCAACCACCGCAGCGTTAAACGCGGTTCAAATACTGGGGGGATACGGATATACAAGGGATTTCCCGGTGGAAAGATTGGCAAGAGACGCTAAACTAATGGAAATTGGCGCAGGCACCAGTGAGATTCAGAGATTCGTGATCTACAAAGAACTGCTTAGAAGGGGGGGGATCGGGTAAGCTTTACCAGCCACCGCCTCCTCCCCCACCTGAGAAGCCACCACCAGAAGCTGAACTACCACTACTGGTCGCCGCAGAATTCAAACTTGACATCATTCCTGTAGTAATAGAGGAGGCAAAAACAGATGAGGCAAAGGGGGTAGTTCCTGAATACCAGGAGGGAGAGTATCCCTCTTCTGCGGAGAGGAGGAGAGAAGAAAATTTCTCACTCCACTTCTTTTCCACATCAAGGGCTATAGCATAGGGAAGGTACTTTTCAAAGAGACCAGCTACGCCTTCTTTCTCAATAAGATGCTGGAGATCCTCCCTCTCTGCTACCTCCATGTACAATCTGAAGCCCTCTATTTCA
>JALTID010000217.1 GCA_027004335.1 bacterium | reverse complement strand
TTCATCTGCCTTGCTATAGCTACCCTCATGGGATGTGTCTGATAATATAAGTATTCTTGAGGCCTTTGAAGGGCTTGCCCTATGCAGGACCCCCTCATTTACGAAATTTCCCTTTATAAATTTTATAGTGGTACCCTGAAGTTCATATCTGATTGAATCAATCTCCTCATGAGAAAGTTCATTAATAAGATAAAAGACAGGTGTTGAAGAAAGGTTTTCTCTAATTATTGATTTTAGAAGTGTTAAACCAAACTTATTCCATCCACATACGATTATATGTCCTGTGTCCTTGAAAGATTTTAATCCTCTTTCTTCAAGAATTTTTTCTTCAACAAACTTGGATGCCACCGTAGCAGTTACTGCGGACATAAACAACAGGCTTATTATCATCAGTAAAGATGCAAGGGTTCTCCCCGCAGAGGTTAAAGGAACAGTATCCCCGTATCCCACAGTTGTTGCAGTTACAATAGACCACCAGAAGGTTTTTAGTAATGAGGAAAAGTCCTTATTGCCTGCTGACGCTTCAAAAATAAAAATTAAATATGATATAATCAAAAAGAGCGAAAGATATATTAAAAAAGCTTTGAATAATCTTGAACCAGTTATTTCACTTACTTTCACACAATCCCCATTCTGGTTATGGATTCAGGATCGGCAAAGAGTTTTCTTAGTTCCTCTTCCCTTTTTTCTTTGTATTGATATGTAATCTCTAATATCTGGGGAAATATCATTATCATTTCCTGAAACTTATGAGCGGGAAGTTTAAAAACTCCTGTTCTTTCCAATGTAGTTACAGATGCTGTCGTGGGGCCATGAGTTAAGAGTGAAATCTCTCCAAAAAAATCTCCTTCTTTTAAGACTGCAACCTGGTGAATCACTTCCTTCTCGTCTCGTTTTGTTACCTTAACTTTTCCAAACATTATGATATATAAGCCATCTCCCTCAGAATCTTCTCTGATTACTATTGTATTTTCTGGTATCTCGTAAAATTCAAACATTTCAAGAACTTTTTTCCTGTCAGAAGGGTCAAACCCCTTGAAAAATGGTGAGATGGCAAGCATCGTATCAAGAATTCTTTTTTTATAAAATTCAACAAGAATGGAAGCAATATCAGGATGTTTCCGTAGAAGTTGCTCCAGCATATCCTCTGAGAATTCCAGCACTCTTGTAGGAGTTGCAGCAATTACTGATGCACTTCTTTTAGCTCCTGTTAGGAAGGCAAATTCTCCGAAAAAGGAACCCTCCCCCAATCTCGCCAGCTCAATTTCACCCTCATCTGTTTTCTTTGTGACTTTAACTTCCCCTTCAACAATTATGTAAAAACTTTTCCCTGAATCTCCCTCTTCAATTATGATATCATCGGGAGCATAGTCTATTAAAGCTATTCCATCAATTATGTCAGAGAAGCATTCCTTTGAGCACTGGGAAAAAATTGGGAATGAAGGTAGTTTTTCCGCAAGTCCGTCAAGATCCTCCTCTTCTTCCTCTGTTTCAAGATTGTTAATCCACTGAGTTATATCCTCAGATAGTTCAATATTATCTTCTCCTTCCTCCTCTATCTCAACCTCAAGCTCTTCCTCTGGAACTACTCCCCCAGAGGTTTCCTCCTCCATCGGCATTTCTTCCTCTATTTTCATTTCCTCTTCAACTTTTTCTTTTTCCTCAGAAATTTTTTCTTCTACTTCCTCTTTTCTTCTCTTTATCTTGTCTATGAGGGTAGAGGGAGAGACCTCAATTTTTGTTTCTTCACCAACTCCTCTTTCAGCGTAGAGTTTTGTCAGGAGTTCTTTCACATCCTCCGCTTCAGGTTCTATGTCTAAAATGAGCTTATATACACCGATAGCCTTCATCAAAAACCCTTTTTGAGCAAATACTGAGGCTAATTTTTTGTAGACTTTTAGCGCCTCACTTTTTTTTCCCAATCTCAAAAGAGTTTCTGCTATCTTCTGCTGAATATTTAGGTCCTTGGAGTCAAGTTTAGCAGCTTCTGAAAAGTACTGAAGTGCCTTATCATACTTCTTTTTTAAAAACGCATCGTAACCCTTATCTTTTAACTTTCTCGCATTCATAATTTCCCCTTTGATGTATTTAATATAAGGGATAATTCTAAGATTGTCAAACTACGATGTTTGTTTAATTACCCCCTTTTTCAGCACGCCGTTTTCATGGATTTTCTATTTTTATTATATTTTCAGCCATTATCCTCTATTTTACCTTTTTGGGGGATTAACTCAAAAATTATTATTTCAGACCTTGATAAGAACCTCATGGGAGGCCCCC
>JALTID010000216.1 GCA_027004335.1 bacterium | reverse complement strand
ATCCTGAGCAGATACCGGAATTGAAGAAGATTATCATTATTGCATCATCTCAGAAAGTGGAATTGATGGAAGAGATTTCATAGGGATAAAATCAGTTTTTACCCTTGCAAAATCTTTTCTATTTTTCTCCCTCTTTCCCTTTGACATCCGCCTTATTTCTGTTAGAATTTAAAGAAAATAAGGGTGTATAAAATGGGTAGAAGTGCAAATTTAAGAAGGGAAACAGGTGAAACTGCCATTGAGGTAAGCATTAATCTTGATGGAGAGGGGTTTTCCCAGATTGAAACGCCTGTGGGGTTTCTCAATCATATGCTTGAACTCTTTGCAAAACATGGAAATTTTGATCTGGAAGTTTTTGCAAGAGGAGATGTGGAGGTGGATTTTCACCACACTGTTGAGGATGTCGGGATCACTCTTGGAGAGGTGATAAACAGCGCTCTTAGTGATAGAAAGGGAATTAACAGGTATGGTTTTTTTATTCTTCCCATGGATGAGACCCTTGCCCGGGTGGTGGTGGATTTAGGGGGCAGACCCTTTTTAGGGTTCAATGCAGATTTTTTCTCCCCCAAGGTGGGTGATTTTGATGTGGAGCTTGTGGAAGAGTTTTTCAGAGCTTTTTCGAATCACCTGAAGTGCAACCTCCACATTGATCTCCTCAAGGGTGGGAACACACATCATTCCATTGAGGCTATTTTCAAGGCTTTTGCCCGTGCCATGAAAGAGGCTGTGAGGATAACAGGAGAGGATATACCAAGCAGTAAAGGTGTAATTGAAACATGATCGGAATCATTGATTACGGGATGGGAAACATAGGAAGTGTTTCCAAGGCCTTTGATTATCTGGGAATAAAAAATATTGTTGGAAGTTCCCCTTCTGATTTTAAAGACATACATGCTATTGTGCTTCCAGGGGTTGGTGCGTTTCCAGATGCTATGCATAATCTCAGAGAAAGAGGATTTATTGATTTTTTAGGGGAAGAGGTGATTGAGAAAAAGGAGCCCTATTTGGGTATATGCCTCGGGCTTCAGTTGATTTTTGAAATTGGGGAAGAATTCAGAGAAACTGAAGGACTGGGCTGGATGAAGGGTAGGGTTGTGAAGTTTAATTTGCCTGATGAGTATAAGATTCCGCATATGGGGTGGAATCAGATCTGGTTTGATAAGCCTCATCCCGTATTTGATAGAATTGAAGCGGGTAGTTATTTCTATTTTGTTCATTCATACTATGTGGTACCAGAGGAGAAGGAATTTATTTTTTCTACCACTGATTATGGAGTGGATTTTACCTCTGCAATTGTAAGAGATAATATTGTAGCAATGCAGTTTCATCCTGAGAAAAGCGGCAGGCTTGGTTTGAGGATTTTAAATAACTTCTTCAGGTGGTCTCTTAGATGAAAATATACCCATCCATTGACCTTCTTCAGGGAAAGGTTGTAAGGCTCTATCAGGGGGATTATGGGCAGGTTACAGAATATAAAGCAGATCCCATTGAAATGACGAGGAAATTTGAAGATGCGGGTGTGGATCTTGTACATGTAGTTGATTTAGATGGGGCAAAGGATGGGGCCCCGGTAAATTTACCCATAATAGAACATCTTATCAGAAATAGTAAAATTAAAATTGAAGTTGGTGGAGGTATAAGAGATATTAACAGGGCAAAAAAGTACTTTAATATAGGTGTGGAAAGGATTGTCATAGGGACGATAGCTGTTAAGGATATTAACACTGCCCGGGAAATTATAGAAGCTTTCCCTCAGAGGGTTATGCTTGGTATGGATGTGGCAGGGGAGAGGGTGGCATTAAGGGGCTGGAGGGAACTGTCCGATTTTACAATGGATGAAGTGATAAATATTTATAGAGGTTATCCTGTGAGGGATGTAATTTTCACAGATATTTCCAGAGATGGAACTCTTGAGGGTGTTTCTATTGAGCCTCTTAAAAAGATTCTTGAATTATCCCCCTTTCCGGTTGTGGCTTCAGGGGGTGTTTCCACTGTAGACGATATTAAAAAGTTACTTGCTTTAAATAACCCAAAACTTGAAGGGGTGATTATTGGAAGGGCAATTTATGATGGTTCTATTGATTTAAAGGAAGCTGTTAAAGTAGCAGAGGAAGCAAAAAATGTTAGCTAAAAGGATAATACCATGTCTTGATGTAAAAGATGGCAGGGTTGTTAAGGGGATCAATTTTGTGGGATTGAGGGATGCTGGGGATCCTGTTGAAATCGCAATGCGGTACGATGAAGAGGACGCAGATGAGATCACATTTCTGGATATTACAGCTTCATATGAG
>JALTID010000215.1 GCA_027004335.1 bacterium | reverse complement strand
TTATATATAAAAATTTATTTGTCAAGTTTTCATTAAAAAAGATAAAAAAACTTGCATTAAAGCGGGTTTTTAATTATTATTAAAATCATGAGTGAGAATAAATTTCATACAAAGCTTGTTCCCATAATCACAGGAATTCTCCCCTCTCTAGAAGGGAAAGATAAACTAATTCAAAAAGTTCTGGACAACTTTGAGTATTTCCTCCAGGACATGGATGAAGATACCAGAAAAAAATTATCTCTCCTCACTTCTGTAATACATCTGTTAGCATTTGGAAGAAATCTCCACCCCTTGAAGGGATTCACCTACGAAGAGAAAGAGAAATTTTTCAAATGGTTACTGAACTTTCCCGTGAAAATGATAACAGCAGGTTTTGTGGGGCTGAGATCCCTGATCCTCATCTCCTACTACTCTCTTTCTGAAAGCTGGGAAGAAATTGATTATGAGGGTCCAATAGTAAAGCGAGAATTAAAGTGAAAGAAAAGTACGATGTCATAATAATCGGTAGCGGCGCTGGAGGGGGTACATTAGCAGAGTATCTCAGCAGATTTATCTCAGAAAAGAAAATCTCAATTCTTTTAATAGAAGGGGGAGCTCTCTGGAAGAGGGAAAAATTCAATCAAACTGAAAAGGATATGTCAAAGCTTTACTTCAACAGAGGTGCAATTTTCTCAAAAGAGATGAATATAGGAGTTGCAGCTGCAAAAGCAGTGGGGGGAAGTACCGTTGTATATACGGGCGTTTCCTTTAGACCACCAGTAGATGTAATGAAAAAATGGAGAGAGAAATTCGGGTTGAGTTTTCTTACAGATGAGTTTGTAAATTCCAGACTAACAGAGATGGAGAAGATGATAAATGTTCATGAGATCCCCCCTGAGTATGATAATGATAACAACAGGCTATTCAGAGAGGGATGTGAAAAACTCGGTATTGAAGTAAAACGACTGAGAATAAACATAAGGGACTGCAAGGGGCAGGGGTTCTGCAACCTTGGTTGTACAGAAGGTGCGAAACAGGGAACCCATGTGGTCCAGATTCCCTCAGCAATCTCAAGGGGAGTAGATTTGATCTACAACAGTTATGTGGATTACATAGATCGTGACACAGTTTATTTCCATGTAAATCCCCCTCCGCCATGGACAGAACCGAACACCCTACCTGAAGGAGAACATAAAGTTAAAGGAGAAGTAATTGTTATTGCAGGAGGAGCCCTGAATACCCCTGCCATCCTGCTGAGATCAAAAAAGCACCTTGAAATAAAAAATAAAAATATTGGTAAGTATCTGACACTACACCCCGTCTACAATCTGAATGGGATCTATCCGGAGAAAATAAAAAACTACAGGGGGCATCCCAAGAGTTTCTATGTGGATCAATTTTCCTATACTGAGGGTTACTACCTGGAAACATCCTTCTACTTTCCAGGTGTTACGGCGAAAAATAATCCCGGTTTCGGAAGGATGCATGAAGAAATTATGAAAAAATACCATAACATGATGTCAATACTTATACTCTCCCATGATCCTGCAGAGACACATAACAGAATTGAAATTGATAAAAATGGAAACCCTCTCATCAGATACAGGGTAAATGATAATGTAAAAGTTTCTCTGACAAAAGCTGTTATAAGGGCAGGGCAGATCTTCTTTGCCGCTGGCTGTGAAAAAATGCTCCTGCCCGGAAGCAACAAAAATCCACTCACCAGGGAGGATATGGAAAATTTAGAAAAATATATCCTTCCATCCAGCTTTGATTTCGCGAAATATCCCCTCTCCAGTGCTCATCCTCAGGGAGGTGCAAGGATGGGAAATGATTCTGCCATCTCAGTTGCTTCTCCAGAAGGAAGTGTGTGGGGCACTGATAATATCTTTGTGGCAGATGCCTCACTTTTCCCCACATCGGTAAAAGTAAATCCATATGAAACAGTTATGCTTCTTGCCAGGTATATTGGTGAACAGATAATTAAGAAAATCTGACAACAAATTTCGGACAACACCTGTCTCAAATTAAAAAGGGTAAGAGATGTACATATTTTTACTCCTTCTTTTCAATCTCATTGGTACTGCATATGTGATCTATGGCAAAAAGATCAATAATTATCTCTTCTTGCTCACAGGAGTGGTACTCATTATATATCCATATTTTGTAAAAAACCCTGTATGGGTGGTGATACTCGGAGTCATTCTCACAATATTTCCTTTCATAGGAAAGAGATATATAACGATATGAGGAAATATGGGCGGGCCTTCAGCCCACCCACCAGGGAATCCACAGCAACCCATTGTCGTAGGTACCGTCCCGATGCACTAAAAGTAGGGATATCTCTATATCTGCCTTGATTCTTGTATAGGGTCAGCGCACTTCAAGCAAATCATTTGCTTTTACTCCCTTTTAAGAATAAAATATTGAATAAAAAAGGAAGAGATAATGTCTATTTCAAACAATCTTGCTCTGGTCAGGGAAAGAATAAAAGAAGCTGCTAAAAAAACAGGTAAGAATCCTGAAGACATAACTCTTTTAGGAGTTTCTAAAAAGCATCTTGCAGAAAAGATAATTGAGGCATATAAGGCTGGATTGAAGGATATCGGAGAGAATTATGTTCAGGAAGCACTGGGGAAAATGGAATTCATCCAGCAGAAAGGAATCACTGATATTAACTGGCACTTTATCGGTAGGCTCCAGAGAAACAAGGCTAAATATGTAGTGGGTAAATTTGTTTTGATCCACGGTGTGGATTCAGAAAAATTAATCCTTGAACTGGAAAAACAAAGTGCTAAAAGATGTGAAGGGAGAAAACAACCTTTTCTTATTGAAGTAAATGTTGGAGGTGAAGAGACCAAAGGCGGCGTAGAACCTGAGGATGTGGATAAAATCGTTGAAGTTGCATTGGAGCAACCACATCTTGAGCTTCAGGGATTTATGACCATTCCCCCACCCTACACGGGAGAAAAAATCAGACCATATTTTAAGAAAATGAGAGAAATAAAAGAAGAAATTGAAAAGAAATTTAAAATAAAACTTCCCCACCTTTCTATGGGGATGAGCGCTGATTTTGAAGTGGCAATAGAGGAGGGTGCTACGATAGTTAGAATAGGTACGGCAATATTTGGGCCCAGACCTACCTGAGGAGGAGATAAAAAATGAAAATAGGATTCATTGGCTTCGGGAATATGGCAAAAGCCATAATCAGTGGTCTTGATAGGGGATTTTTTTTAGAAATTTTTTCCTTCGATCCTGCAGCTGACAGAGGAAAAGCTGAAGAATTAGGGGTAGCCATATTAAAAAACAACATTGAAGTAATTGAAGCTTCTGATATTATTGTAGTGGCTGTAAAACCTCAGGTTCTGGACACCGTAATTGATGAGATCAAAGACACCGATTTTAAAAATAAAATACTAATTTCCATTGTAGCGGGGAAACCAACATCTACTTACTCCCCTTTGAAAAATGTGAAAATCGTCAGAACAATGCCCAATACTCCGGCACTGGTTAAGAAAGGAGTCACAATGATCCTTGATAATCCAGCCCTCAGTAAGGAGGATAGAAAAAGTGTGGAAAATATATTCAGATCCGTCGGAGAATTTTACTGGATAAATAATGAAAAACTGATGGATGCTGTAACAGCCCTCAGTGGCAGCGGTCCCGCCTATTTTTTCACATTTATTGAAGCTCTGATGATGGCCGGGGTAAGGGTGGGCTTACCCAGAGACTTAGCTCTTAAACTCGCAATTGGCACAGGAGAAGGTAGTCTTGCTTTACTGCGAGAAAAAATGAGCCCAGCAGAGTTGAGAGATATGGTATCCTCCCCGGGTGGCACTACAATCGCCGCACTGGAGGTTTTTGAAAGAAGTGGCTTGAGGGGAATCATCATTGAAGGAGTCAGAAAAGCCTATGAGAGAAGCATAGAATTGGGGAAAAAAGAGGGATAAATCATGGCAAAATTGTGGAAAGGAAGATTTAAAGACGAAATAGACAGCTTTGTTGATGAAATGAATGCCTCAATTACATTTGACCATGAGCTCTTCCCCTTTGATATAGAGGGTTCCATCGCTCATGTAAAGATGCTGGCCAGACAGGGAATTATAAGTGAGAAAGAAGGTGAAAAAATTGTTACAGCCCTATACGAGATAGAAAAGGAATTATCTTCTCCAGAGCATAAATTTCCCATTGAAGATGAAGATATCCACATGCACATTGAGAAAAAACTCATAAAGAAATTAGGTGATACAGGCAAAAAAGTTCATACTGCCAGAAGCAGAAACGACCAGGTGGCTCTGGATGTAAGAATGTATATCAAAGCAAAATCTATTGAAATAGGAGAGACGATCTTCAAACTTCAACAGGCCATTCTTTCAAAAGGAGAGGAATATCTGGATGTGATTATTCCCGGTTACACACACCTCCAGAGGGCACAACCAGTGCTATTTTCTCACCATCTTTTTGCATATTATGAGATGCTTAATAGAGATTTTACCCATTTTGTGGAAGCTTACAGAGAAGCTGATCATATGCCTCTGGGTTCTGCTGCCCTTGCAGGGACAACTCTCAATATCGATAGAGAATTTGTAAAAAATTTCCTTGGATTCCACTTTCTCACAGAAAATAGTATGGATGCAGTTTCTGACAGAGATTTTATCCTGATCTTTCTAAATGCTTCAGCTATCCTTGCAATGCATCTGTCGAGAATGGCAGAGGAACTGATCCTCTGGTCAAGTAAGGAATTTGACCTTGTTGAAATAGCTGAGAGATACACCACAGGCAGCAGTATTATGCCTCAGAAGAGAAATCCTGACCTTGCAGAACTTGTGAGGGGGAAAACAGGGAAGATCTATGGCAATCTCGTATCTCTTCTCACCACAATGAAAGGATTACCCCTTACCTACAATAAAGACCTTCAGGAGGATAAGGAGCCACTTTTTGATTCTGTCAAAAATATTCTCCTTTCTCTAAGAGCAATTGAGAAGATGCTCTCTACCCTTAAGATAAAAAAAGAAAACACAAAAAAAATACTTACAGGAGGGTTTCTGACTGCTACTGACTTAGCCGAATATCTGGTCAAAAAAGGAATCCCCTTCAGAGATGCTCACTCCATTGTGGGTAAAATTGTAGCAGACGCTGAAGAAAAAGGTGTAGAACTCCATCAACTTTCACTTGAAGAAATGAAAAACTATTCTGACAAAATTGAAAAAGATGTATATAAATACTTAAAACCTGAAACATCTGCAAGGTTGAGAAATATACCTGGTGGAACTTCACCTGAACAGGTAAAAAAAATGCTCTATAAATACAGGAATCAGCTGGAATGGCGGAAAAAATTTATAAAAAACTCCTTCCAACCATATTAATTTTCTCTCTATTCCTTTTTTCATGTGGGAGAAGAGGACCTCTCATCCCAAGAAACTCTCTTGTACCCTCTCCCCCTGAGATCATAAAAGTAATTGTTTCTCCTGAAGAAGGGGTTGTATTTTTAAAAGCAAAGATAAAAAAGATCAATAACTACAAAGTCAAGCCAATTGCTGTGAAACTATATGCCCCGGGAAAGGAAAAAATCTTTTACCTTGTCAATCTGAAATTCACAAAAAATATTTACAAGCTTCCCATAACCAGTGGGGTAACTTTTTTCAGATTGACCCTACTATCCAACTACGGAGAAAGTCCTCCAACTCAGTGGATGTATCTACCTCCATTACCACACATACCTCCACCAACCATCAAAAAAACAACCCTATTAGAAAATGGAGTTCAAATCTTATGGAAAAGCAGAAAAAAAGTGGAGGGAGTGATCCTCTACATTGGGAATTCACCTGAAAGCCTGTCTCCCATCTCTTTTTTATCTGAAAAACGGAGAAAAATACTTTTAACTTCTCTACACCTACACAAAAAATATTACATAGCACTACAGGGAGTAATAACATGTGAAAAAGAATTCCTCTGCGCCAGTGAAATTTCAAGGTCTATTTCCATTTACACAAAAGATATAATCCCACCGCCTCCACCATCTTCACTAAGTGGTATTAGAAAGGGGGGGAAGATACTGCTCTTCTGGAATTCTGTTAATGTTCCTGACCTTCTTTACTACAGAATTTACAAAAAAAACAATTTTGAAGACAAGTGGAAATTCCTCAGTTTTACCAAAGGTAACCGCTATATGGACAGAAGTTGTAAAAAAGATGAAAATTGTTATTATACTATTACTGCCGTGGACGAAGATGGTAATGAAAGTCCATTCTCAAATAGCATTAAGATCGGAGGAGAAGAGTGAATCACTTCAAATATAGAGGAAATGAGTTTTATGCTGAGGGTGTGCCGGTGGGAGAAATCGCAGCAGAAGTAGACACTCCCTTCTATCTCTACAGCCACGCAACACTTACACGCCATTATAAAGTATTTGATTCAGCTCTTGAAAATATGGAGCATCTGGTATGTTACTCAGTTAAGGCAAATTCAAACATTGCTGTGCTGAGAACCCTTGCAAAACTGGGGAGTGGTTTTGACATTGTGTCAGGAGGAGAACTATACCGGGTACTTTTAGCTGGTGGAGATCCCTCTAAAGTTGTTTTCTCAGGAGTAGGAAAAACTGATGAAGAAATTGAGTTTGCACTTGAAAACAACATACTTATGTTTAATGTGGAGTCGGAAGCTGAACTTGAGGTAGTAGATGAAATTGCAGAAAAACTGGGTAAAAAAGCCAGAATCTCATTCAGGGTAAACCCCAATGTTGATCCCGGAACCCATCCTTATATTTCCACAGGATTAAGCGAAAATAAATTTGGCATTCCATGGGATTACGCCCTAAAGGCATACGAGAAAGCCCTTAAAATGAAAAATGTGGAAGTGATCGGAATAGATGCTCATATTGGCTCCCAATTAATAGAGGTGAGCCCCTTTGTGGAAGCAATGGAAAAACTTCTTGAACTAATAGATCGGATAAAAAAAATAGGAGCCAACATCAAGTATTTTGATATTGGCGGTGGACTGGGA
>JALTID010000214.1:3891-6986 GCA_027004335.1 bacterium | reverse complement strand
CTCCACAATGGATTGAAAAAACTTTCCTAAAATTGACAAACAAATCATAATTTAATAGGATAAAAAGAAGAGAAACTTAAAAGGTATATAGAATGAGAAAAGTGATTTTCTTGTTGATATTATTTCTTTTTCAGCTCCCCCTCCTTGCTGAAAATGAAGATTTTTTCCTTTTATATCCTGAGAACAAATGGTTTGTAACAAGTAATATTTCCTACTTCTCACAGCAGGATCTACTCCCAGATTCTCTAATAAAAGGTTACAAAATTTCCCTTGGAGGTACTTACTCCCCCCTAAACAAACTATGGGTGAATGGGAAGCTTTTCTTCTCAAGTACATACAACAACTACCCACACTCCCGATGGCTTTACTCAGGTAGTGATCTTAGATTTTCTGCAGTGTACAAATTTTTCTTTTATAAAAAGCTAAATCTCTATTTATTCGGTACCCTGTGGCTTTTTGCTCCTGTAAAGGGGAGCAGCAGACTCAGTGACACATCCAGCTACCGCATGGATATCCTTGCAGAATACAAATGGGGAAAAATCAAGTTCATCGGTGATCTCGGTTACTTCTACGATAGAAGAATAAATTTTACTCCTGCAAAACCTACCATTTTTGAACAACTTGCATGGGAGGAGATAGATTACACATGGACCCCACTTTCCCTTAATCTCTCCTTCATGGGTAACGGTTACACTCCATACCTAAAACTCTATCAGCAAGTTCTTTATAACTCCGGTATATCTTTCTTTAACAATCCAGTATTTCTATATACGGGGATTAATTTCAAGATATATCGGGGAATATACCTTCAACATCAGATACGCTGGAAACTTTTCTCAAAGCATATAGATGGATATCCTGACTATCCCAATACTCAATTTTACGCCTTTTTAACCTTTACAGGTGAATACTTTGCCAGACCCATCCCCAAAAAGCCTCTAACCTTAACTTTGAGAATCAGGGTAAAAGGGGTTAAAGAGGGAAGCCCTGTAACTATAAAAATTGGTCCTCTCTATACTCAGACCCAGACCACCCCTGTTTTTCTCTTTCCATCAATAAAAAAGGGCTCCTACCCTATCACAATAACATCTCCTAATTATCAAACCTTAACAACAGAGGTAACTGTTTCACCTTCAACAAAAAATTCTTACCAGTTTGCCTTAAAAGAAAAAATTAAAAAAGGCGGCATCTTAGGATATGTGAGGTCTAATGAAATCGGGGTAAAAGATGCAGTAGTAAGAATCTCGGCATTTCCAAATTCCGTGACAAAAACTGATTCATCAGGAATTTTTGATATAAAAGGGTTATCTCCTGGAGTTTATACTTTATCAGTTACTTCTCCCTATTATCAGCCAGTTTCGCAATTTGTTGAGGTACCATCAGGTAAAATTGTGGTAGTCAGGATATCTTTGCAGGAGTTAGAGTATCCCCATGGGATTCTCATACTTCATATTAAGGGAAATAAAGGTAAGTTGCTTAACAAATTTAACTATAAAATAAAAGCAAGCAGATACAAAGTGCTTGAAGAGGAAAACGGATTTCTTAAACTCTATCTTGCACCTGGCGATGTAGAAGTTGACATAACTGTAGAGGGATACAAAGAAAAGATTTTTAAGGTCTCCATAGATGAAGGGGATAACATTGAAACATCACTCCACCTGGTAAGACTGAAAAAATAGGGGAGGGATTACTCCCCCCCCTTCTTTTCACCGTTATTTCTCTCCCTTACATGAAGTTTTCCAGTTAAGGGCATACAGTTGAGATAGATATTGAGAGAACCATCCCTGTTCTCAAAGGCAGTCCCGATTTTCTGCCAGAGATCTTTTCCATCTTCTCTCTCAATGATCACATAAACATCTTTCATATTACACCTCCTGAGAAATTGATCTTATTCTGAAATTCAATTTATCAAAAGATCTATAATGAATAGCCTCTGCTATATGATGTTCTCTCACATTGTCCTCCTCATCCAGATCAGCAATTGTTCTTGCAACTTTCATAATTCTATGATACGCTCTTGCACTCAAGCCAAATTTTACAAGAGCTGTTTCAAGTAACTTCATACTACTAACGGAGAGAGATATGTACTTCTCTATCATTCCAGGATTCAAAGCACTATTGGTATGAAAACCTGTATTTTTATATCTTTCCCACTGAAGCATTCTTGCCCTTTCAACTCTCTTCCTTATAGATGAAGATGATTCTCCTCTCATCTTTGCTCCAAGCTCTCTATACTCAATAGAAGGAACTTCAATCTGAATATCTATTCTATCCATGAGGGGCCCAGAAATTTTCTGCTGATACCTCTGTATCTGACTTATGGTGCATGTGCATTCGTGATGAGGATCAGTAAAATAACCACATGGGCAAGGATTCATAGCAGCTACAAGCATGAATCTTGCAGGATATGTAATACTTCCGGAAGCTCTACTAATAGTTACCACCCCATCCTCCAGAGGCTGTCTCAAAACTTCAAGAACCCCCCTTTTGAATTCGGGTAATTCATCAAGAAAAAGTACCCCATTGTGACTCAGTGTTACCTCACCCGGTCTTGGAAGGTTTCCCCCTCCAATGAGCCCCGCGTCGGAAATAGTATGATGGGGAGACCTGAAAGGTCTCGTGGTCAATAACCCCTCATTTTTAAGAAGACCCGCTATAGAGTATATTTTTGTGGTCTCCAGTGCTTCCTCAAAATTCATGGGGGGTAAAATAGTTGGAAGCCTTCTTGCCAGCATTGACTTACCTGAACCAGGAGGACCAACCATGAGAAGATTATGTCCACCCGCTGCTGCTATTTCCAAAGCTCTTTTAGCCTGTTCCTGCCCTTTTACTTCAGAAAAATCAACAGGATAGTTCGGACGAATAGATGTAGAGGGAACATCACCGATTTCAAACTCTGTTTCAGCATCCAAAAGGGCATCTACAAGATCCTTAACATTTTTGACTCCCCAGACAGGGAGATCCTTAACAATTGATGCCTCATGATAATTACTCGCTGGAATAATCAATTTCATATCCATTCTTTTACTCATCAATGCTATGGGCAGAACCCCATTTACCTTCCTTATCACCCCATTGAGAGCCACCTCCCCTGC
>JALTID010000214.1:1556-3881 GCA_027004335.1 bacterium | reverse complement strand
ATAGAATTCCAAGTAGAACAGGAAGATCATAAAAAGTCCCCTCCTTTTTAAAACCCGCCGGTGCAAGATTAACAACGATTTTTCTTGAAGGGAGTTTAAATCCAAGATATGAAAGAGCTGATCTTATCCTCTCCCTGCTCTCCCTAACAGCGTTATCACCAAGCCCCACAATCACAAAAGTTGGAAAAGCAGAAGCTGAGATATTTACCTCCACCTCTACCGGAATAGCCTCAACTCCTCTCAATGTCGCTGAGTAAATCTTTATATAACAATTCATGAAAATTATTATACATAAATGAAAGATATTGTCAAATTTTCAAGAAATTTATTGCCAGGCCACTTTTTTACTTTGACTTTCCCCTCCCTCTAAATATATAATGAAAAATAATGGAAGAGGAGAAAAAAAAATTCGGCAGATATGTAATCCTTGAGAAAATTGGCCAGGGAGCAATGGGGTATGTATACAAAGCAGAAGACCCTCTTTTAAACCGAATAGTTGCACTGAAAACTCTCCGCACAGATACTAAGATCTCAGAGGAAAAGAAAAACCAGTACTATATGCGATTCATTAGGGAGGCTAAAATTGCTGCAAACTTGTCACATCCAGGGATTGTGGTTGTCTACGATGTGGGGAAAGAGGGAGAAACTCCATTTATAGCAATGGAGTATTTAGAAGGGGAGACTCTTGAAACCAAGGCGAGAAAAAAAGAAGTGGATATTACTACACTGAAAATTTATCTGATCCAGCTATTAGAAGCACTGAACTATGCGCATTCAAAGGGAATCATACACAGGGACATAAAACCAAGTAATATAATCATACTTGAAGATAATAGGGTAAAAATAACCGACTTCGGGATCGCCCATATAGAGGACTCAGACCTCACCAAGACAGGACATTTAATCGGTTCCCCAAATTATATGTCCCCCGAGCAGGTAAAGGGTGAAAAAGTTGATCCAAGAAGTGACCTTTTTTCAGTGGGGATTCTAACCTACTACATTTTAACCGGGATTAAGCCATTCACAGGAAAGAATATAGCGGCCACTGTAAGAAATATACTTGATAAAGAACCCCAACCACCATCTTCCCACAATGATTCTGTTCCCCCTGAATGGGACTGGCTAGTGGAAAAACTCCTCCAGAAAGATAGAGAAAAAAGATTCCAGAGTGCAAAGGAGGTGATGGAATATCTTAAATCAATGAAAGAGATTCCTTCTGATTCACATGTGTTGTTACTCAATAATGGGAATGACCTTGATGATAGTATGAGCGCTGACAATTTTTTTCAGAATTTATCCCACGAAATCCAAAAAGAAACATCAGAAAGCTGGGAAGAGAAGAAGGAGACAATAAACTTGGCTCTTTTACTCACAGTGGCTCTTTTAACAATAATATTAATAATAATTATTCTGGTGTGAGGTGAAAAATGGAAAGGATTGTTCTCAGATGTCTTTACTGCGGGAAGGAATTTATAGTTCCAGAAAAAAATGATAAATTCATTGTAAAATGTCCTCACTGTGGTTTCATTCAGGTCTTTATACCTGACACAAAGAATTTAACTGTCCCAACTCACTCTGAAGAAGAAACATTACCAAGATATGATGGTACTTCACTCTCAGAAATGGAAGAAGTAGGGGAAACAACTCTATTCCAGCCAGAATTTAACCTTGAAAATATCCCCATACCACCTGGAGTGAACACTTCATTAAAAATTATAAGAGGGAATGACAGGGGGAAAATATTTCACATAAAAAAGGCAAGGGTAAGAATAGGGAGAAAAGATTGTGAAATTTCACTTGATGATAAAAAGGTCTCACGAAAACATGCAGTTATTGAGGTAGTAACAAGAGAAAATATTCTCATAAGGGACCTTGCCAGTAAAAATGGGACTTTTCTCAATGGAGTCTTAATCTTCAATCAAAAATTAAGCGATGGAGATATAATCAAAATCGGAGATACAGAGATGGAGGTAGAGATAAAAAGGGATTGAAGTAATGGAATTTGATAAAATTTTTTCAACTGAAGATCTATACAGGGTTTCAATCGTTGGCTCTCTTTTCAGACTCTTAGCACTTGTTCTTGTGATAATAATAATTTCTGTTGCACTTTTTTTTCACCTGTTGGGTAAAAACAGCTTAATTTCCCTTTTCCTCATTTCATCAGTGGTAATAGGCACAATTTACTCCTTCTCCACATTTATTTATGTATTCAAATTCAAAAAAAAATCCCTCGTGGGAGAAGAGGAATTAGAATTAAACTCTATTAGAAAATACGCAATAACAGTGCTACTCGTCGATTCCCTTCTTTTCCTGAGTGTATGCCTG
>JALTID010000214.1:0-1546 GCA_027004335.1 bacterium | reverse complement strand
ATGTATCGCAACACATCTTATCCTTTTCTTTCTACCCATAATTCTTTATTCCTCCTTCATTCTTCTGGATGAGAAAATTCTTTTTGGCTATCTTATATTTACACTTGGAATCTTATCAATCCTGATCTCTCTTGAGCTCTCCCATCTCCTCCCATGGGCAACAAAACTTTCCACCTTCTGGAACCTCCATCCCACAATTCACTATTCAATTTACATTCCTGTTGTAGCAGTCTTTTTCGTACTTTTCACAGCCGATGTAATAATCATAAAGAAAAGAATGGAGAAAAATTTTCTATCCATTACTAAAGAAAAATCCAAGCAGGAAGAGTTAAGAAACTTTCTTCAAGAGATCATTACATCTCTTCCAGTCGGAATTGTAATCTACGAAAATAGCTCTCTAATAATTTTCAACAAAAAAATAACTGAAATACTTCAGTGCAGGGAGAGCAGGGAAGAAATAGAAAAATTATTATCAGAAACAGGATTAAATGGATTTATAGAATTCCTAAGAAACAGTAAAAATCCATATGTTACAGAGCTTCCGATCATTATAAATGGAAACAAAAAATTTTTGAATATTTCCGTAACTTCTTTAGCTGCAAATACCACTATTGCTGTTATTCACGATATTTCTGAGAAAAAATTTCAGGAAATAAGAATAGCTGAAGCAGAAGCAAATTTGCTAAAACAGGATAAGCTTGCCACACTTGGGCAGATGGCTGCTGGAATTGCTCATGAATTAAATAACCCCGTAAGCGGAATAAGTTCATACGCCCAGCTTCTCCTCTACAAATTTGAAAAAAATAGAAACATCACTGATAATGACATTGAAAAACTAAAAAAAATCATTACAAACACAGATAGGGTAACAAGACTTATAAAAAATCTCCTGCAATTTTCAAAACCATCAACACAGAAAGAAGATCTGGATGCCAACAAAGTAATTCAGGAAATTCTATCCCTTTTTGAATATCAGTTTAAAAAACAAGAAGTTCATACTATAACAAACCTTACAGAAAATCTCCCCCACATAAGATTCAACAGGACAGAGTTTGAAGAGGTAGTAGTAAATCTTTTGCAGAATGCCCTGCAATTTTTGGATAAAGAAGAAAAATGGATAAAAATAGAAACCTCTCTTCATGAAAACAGGGAAATAGAAGTAGTGGTAGAGGATAATGGCAAAGGTATTCCGGAAGATGAAATTGATAAAATTTTCTCCCCTTTCTATACAACAAGGAAAGAAGGGACAGGATTGGGTCTCTCTATAATTTATAACATACTTGAAAAAAATAACGGCAAAATAATGGTAACTTCAAAGATGGGACAGGGAAGCAGATTTGTGGTAAGGTTTCCTCTTTTGACATCTAAAGAAAAAAAGTGAAAAAATATTTCTACTCTTCAGGGGGAAGATATCTGAACTCTATTTTTTCAAGAGCTTTTATCAAGTTATTTTTCAAAGCCGGAAAATCTTTCTCCATGGAAGTGAGGAATTTTTTTATTCTCTCCCGATAGGAACCTCTATACTCCTGGAGAGGACATGGATTGG
>JALTID010000213.1 GCA_027004335.1 bacterium | reverse complement strand
AGGGTTTTCCCATAAAAAATACCCAGAAATACTTGAATCCGATCGCATATGGAGGGAAAATTATCAGTGATGCAATTAAAAAATCTCTTAATCCCCCTTTCCATTCCCTGAAAGACAAGCCAAATTTCCCAAGATCTCTCTTTAGGATAAAAGGTGCGTAGAGAAAGTAAGCAGGTAGAATTATCCATAGCCAGTGTCTGGGAGGTAAAATTCTGTGGAGTACAAAGACCAGGAGCAGTCCCCCTCCATATATAAGCCACATGGTCCTCTTTCTATTTCTTTCCAAGAAACTTCTCCTTCCAATGATAAAGGAGATTAAGTGCATCAAGTGGTTTCAGCCGATCCATGTCTTTTTTTTGAAGAAAACGAAGAAGTTCTTCTCCTGCGTTTTCCACAGGATCCTTAAAAAGAGAGAGTTGTACAGGTTTTTCCTCAGGAAGTTCAAACCTTCTGGATGTATATTCTTCCTTCTCTAATTGCTTTAAAATCTCTCTTGCCCGGAGAATCACCTCTCCTGGCAACCCTGCCAACCGTGCCACCTCTATTCCATAACTGTGGCTGCTCCCACCTTTTTTTACCTTTCTGAGAAAAATGATCTCACCTCTATGTTCTTTTATCTCCATGGAATAATTCTCTACCCTATCTTTAAGCTCTTCAAGCTCTATCAATTCATGATAATGAGTAGCAAACAGGGTTCTCGCACCTATTCTCTCATGGAGATATTCCACCGTGGCCCATGCAATACTTATCCCATCAAAGGTACTTGTTCCCCTTCCAATTTCATCAAGAATAATGAAACTTCGGTTAGTTGCATTATGAAGAATATTCGCTGTTTCCACCATTTCTACCATAAATGTGCTAAGCCCCCTTGCCAGGCTGTCTGACGCACCTACCCTGCTGTAAAGTCTGTCAACAATTCCAATTTTAGCTTTTGTGGCAGGGACAAAACTCCCCATCTGGGCAAGAAGTATGATAAGAGCATTCTGTCTTAAGTATGTGGATTTTCCTGCCATATTGGGACCGGTAAGAATTATTATCTGATTTTTACCAGCATCCATAAACAGAGAATTGGGAACAAATGGTTCTTCCCTATTAACCACTTCAACAACAGGGTGTCTCCCATCAATGATTTCCAGAACAGGATCTTCTACAATTTCAGGTTTTACATAACTTCTCTCCTCTGCCAGAACTGCGAGGGAAGCTATCACATCAATAAATGCTAATTGTTGCGCCACCTTTTGAATAACCTTTCCTTTTTCCTCTATATCCCTCCTAAGGTTGGAGAAGAGCTCATATTCGAGATCAACGGCTTTTCCTTCTGCTGTTAAAATTTTTTCTTCCAGATCTTTCAGCTCCCCGGTAATAAACCTCTCTCCCCCCACAAGAGTCTGTTTTCTTATATAATCATGGGGCACCTGAGAAAGATATGATTTTGAAACTTCAATATAGTAACCAAATACCTTATTAAAACCTATTTTCAAATTGGGTATGCCAGTTTTCTCTTTTTCCCTGCTTTCAATTTTTCTTAGTATATCTTCCGAATGGTCCTTAATTTCTCTTAATTCATCAAGCTCCTTATCATACCCATCTCTGATGATACCACCCTCTTTACTCTGTATTGGGGGATTATCCACAAGGGCTGAATCTAATTTTTCATAAATCTCATCCACTGAAGGTAGATCCATATTTAATTTTTTAATAAACTCAGAGAAACTTTCATCCAGGATCTCTTTGATTATTTTAACCTGTGAAAGGGAATCTCTGACTCTTCCCATATCCTTTGGAGTGGCTGATCCCACCATCACTTTGCTTATCAATCTTTCAAGATCATAAACCCTGTTAAGATACTCCCTGAGAGATTCTCTCAAAAGTGGATCCTCAAGAAAGGATTCAATAAGCATCTGTCTATGCTTAATTTCTCCAGGATTCAATAATGGGAAACTAACCCATCTGGCGAGGAGGCGCCTCCCCATAGGAGTTACAGTTCTATTTATTACAGAAAAAAGAGTGTCACTCTCTCCGCCCTCTCTTATATTCTCAAAAATCTCAAGATTCTTTTTGGTTGATTCATCAATAAAAAGAAAATTATCTCTTCTGTATAATGATGGGTGTTTTAAATGTCTCGTTACCCCCTTCTGGGTCTCCTTAACATATCTCAATATACCTATAACAGCTGGAAGTAAGTTATCATCTGCTATCCCAAATGACTCCAGTGATATCACGCCATAGAACTCTTTGATCTCAGACTCTGATTCACCCTCAAAATAGTAATCCCTCAAAGGAGAGAGGAAAGGTTTTATTTCTATATTTTTTAAAAGGTGTCTTATATCATCCTCTCTGGAAAGGGGAAAAACAATTTCCGATGGATTGATTCTACTTAACTCTTCCTTCAATTCATCATCATTCTTTAAGAAGGCTACTTCAAAATCCCCTGTAGAAAATTCAAGTATCCCAAAGGAAAACCCCTTTTTTAGAGGAATCAGAGCTACCAGGTAGTTCTCCGTTTTTCCCAGAAGCTCTCCTTCTTCAAGATTAACTCCTGGAGTTAAAACTCTCACAACTTCTCTCTTCACTATTCCTTTTGCAAATCGTGGATCTTCAACCTGATCACAAACAGCTATTTTATATCCTTTCTTCAAAAGCTTTGCAAGGTATATATCCACCGAATGGTGCGGCACCCCACAGAGGGGGATGTTATCCTGTTTGTTCCTTGAAGTTAAAGTTAAACCAAGCTCCCTGGATGCAAGCTTAGCATCATCAAAAAACATCTCATAAAAATCCCCCATCCTGAAGAACAGGATGGCATCGGGGTACTGCTTCTTCACTGACCAGTACTGTTTTAACATAGGGGTAATTTTTCCCTTTTCTCCCATCATTCCTCCGGGATAGGAAGAGCAAGAAGCTTGTCGGGATCAATTCTTTCTCCCTGCCAGTATACACCAAAATGCAGGTGGGGACCTGTAACTCTACCAGTGGAACCCACCCTGCCTATCTCCTGACCTTTCTTTACATGTTGATCCTTCTTAACCACAATTTTTGAAAGATGAAAGTACATACTTATCAATCCGCCTCCGTGGTCAATATAGATGCTATTTCCTGCAAAGTAGTGGTGACCGGTAAGTACCACTACCCCTTCATTCGGTGCATATACAGGAGTTCCCCTCGGCACAGGATAATCAGCACCACTATGAGGCTTTCTCGGAATTCCATTGATAATCCTTCTATCACCAAAAGCATGTCCTTTAACTCCATAAAATTTCCTTCCAAGGGGATGTAGAAATCTGCCTTCCCATTTTACCGGTGTATTCAATTTCCAGAGAGCTCTGATCTGTGAATTCTCTCTCTTTATCCTGTTTAAAATTGCTGGAGTATATTTATCATATTTTTTACTAACGGTAAATTTTTGTAGTGGAAAAATCCTCCTATGTACGATAATCCTCCATTCTTCTTCATGTGGATGATGCTTACTATCAAACCATTTTAATAGAAAAAAATAGTCGCCTGTTTTTCTTAAAATGTCAACCCCGAAAATTGCAATCCACTTTCCCATGACCTTTTTAAAAAGCACTTTTTTACCAAATATTTTACCCTGAACACTATTAACATCACCTTTAACAGAGACAAGCACGGGATCCCCCTGAGATATAGAAGAGGGGTAAAAGTTTATTTCAACAGCTTGAATTTTAGCATCTGCTAAAAATAAAAACCCACTAACTATCATCAGCACCATCTTTGATATTTTTGACTTCAACTTCAATACCTCCTTCAGAAAGTCTGACATCCAGGAGTTCTCCTTTTCTCACCTGGGAAGGGGAAAAGAGTATTTCACCTGTGTCTTTCTTGGTTATAATAGAATAACCTCTACCAAGGACCCTTAAGGGACTCAAATTATCAAGGCTTCTCGAAAAATATTCAAGACGACTTTTTTTCTCCACAACAATTCTATCCATGGCATTTATCACTCTCATTTCAAGAATATCAATTTCCTGAATTTTCATATCTATTCTATTACGGTAGGTGAGAAGTCTCCGCCCAAGAAAGTGAAATCTGTTCCAGTTGTCACTGACTCTTCTTCTAATTGCGAGTCCCATTCTTTCAACAAGTTCAGAAAATCTACTCATAAATTGAATCTGCAAATTGGCTATTATTTCACCTGCAGCAGTTGGAGTTGGCGCCCGTAGATCAGCAACAAGATCAGAAATTGTGTAATCAATTTCATGTCCCACAGCAGAAATAATGGGGATACTGGATTTCCTTATTTCTCTTGCCAGATTCTCATCATTGAAGGGCATGAGATCCTCAATATCCCCACCACCTCTACTAATTATGATAACATCGAGGTCGTAATTATTTAAGTGCCTGATCCCCTCAATCAGTTGCAGATGTGCAATGCCCCCCTGAACCTTTGAGGGATAAACAACAATTTCTCCTCCGAGTCCCTTTCCAAGGATCATTTTTAGTATATCTCTGATGGCTGCTCCTGATGGAGAAGTAACAATCCCTATTCTCCAGGGAAAAGAGGGAATCTCTCTTTTAAGTGATTCATCAAAAAGTCCCTCTTTTTTAAGTTTTTCTTTTAATTGTTCAATCTGAAGAAAGATCTGACCCTTCCCTACAAGTTCTATTTTATCTGCAATTATTTGATATTCTCCTCTTTTTTCATAAAGTGAAAGTCTCCCATTACATATAACCTGGGTTCCATCTTTTAAATCAAAATTAAGCCTCTTTCCAGGCAAATCAAAAACCACCACCTTAATTACAGCTCTATCATCTTTAAGAGAAAAATAGGCATGATTTCCACGGAATCTTAAATTGGACACCTCACCAATCACTGAGATAAAGAAAAAATTCTCCTCAAGGAGAACACTTATAAGGCGGGTAAGCTCACTAACAGTAAAAATCCTTCTACCATTTCTACTAAGTTCCTGCATTGAAAAATATTATACTGCTAAATGGAAAAGAGACAAAGGGATATCTTAGCCTGCAAAATGCTTTACTTATTCTTTTTGATGCTCTTCTTTTTTTTATTAAGTGATTTGAAATAGACAATGATATTGTCCACATCACTCTCTGTTAAGACACCTTTATAAGAGGGCATAACATTTTTGTAACCTTTTGCAATAACTTTTCCCGGCTCAAAAATGGATTCTCTGATATAATCATCTGACTTCTCAAATATTTTAGAAAGATCCGGACCAATTGTACCACCCAGACCATTTATCCTGTGACACGCACCACATCCCTGAGATTCATAGATTTCCTTACCAATAACTGGATCACCTAAATTGGTAGTCGTTGTAACAGATTCTGCTGCTACAAGAAAAAAAACGGAAAAAATCGTAATTAGAATTAAAAAAATTTTATCCTTCACAATCTATTTTCCTTTTTGACTTCCTGTGAATCATCCATATAATATTTACCAAAGTGCAGGAGTGGCGGAACTGGTAGACGCGCAGGATTCAGGATCCTGTGGGGGCAACTCCGTGAGGGTTCGAGTCCCTCCTCCTGCACCATTATTGTCTCTTATCCTCCTTTTTATATCCAAGAGTTATCTCAGCGTTTATTTTTATAGTTAGGCCCGTAAGTAACTTTTTCATCAACCACATAATATCAACTTCCCTTAAAACAGTCCCAAACTGATTTGCCAGAGCCCCGATTATCTCTTCTTTATTTTTATCAACCTGCTGAGTAATAGATACAACAAGTTTTGAAACAGCATCCTGAGTAAGGGATACCGCTCCAATACCCCCAAAGGCGATCTTTTTTATAAGATCAGTCAAATTTTCCCCTTCTCTTGTTTCTTTTTCCTCTCTTTTCCTCGCCATCTTCAACCTCTTATTGATAAAGATACCATATAACAGGGTAAAAATCAAAGAAGGGAGGAAATCCAATTGCTCAGATCAATCCCCTACAACACCAGTGTTATAACCCCCACAACAATCAAAAATAATGCATATACTTTTTTTAACTTTTCCCTCTCCATCTTTATTGAGATCCTGCTCCCGATCTGGGCTCCCAGAATAACTGGAATCAATAGAAGAAAAAGGATTCCCCAGTTCACCTTTGTGAAAGTTATATGCCCCAACAGACCCCCGAGTGAGGTAAGTCCCACCATAAATGCACTGGAACCTATAGCTACCGGCAGGGGTACCCCGAAAATTTCTGCCATAATCGGTACCTTTAAAACCCCTCCGCTTATACCAACCATACTTATAATGTTTCCCACAATAAACATAATAATCAGGACACAGAGAAGATTCAAAGAATACCTTTCTCCTCCCAATTTTCTATTCCACCAAAAAATCTTCCTTTTCCCCGATTCCCCACCACTACACAGGGTATGCGAGGTTTCTCTAGCAGGTCTTACCATCAGATAAGCTGCGAGAAAAATTAGAACAACAAGAAGCCACCTGAGATAAATCACAGGGATGTAATAAGAGAGCACTCCACCTGTATAGGCACCTGTCACAGTGGGGATCTCAATGATGATCCCGAGAACCCAGTCCACGCGATTATTCTTTCTATAAACAATAGTGGAAGAAAGTGAAGTGAAAAAAACAAGAAAGAGAGATGTGATCACTGCCAGATGAAAATCCACACCGATCCACAACTGAAAAGGGGTATAGAGAATTCCACCTCCCAGCCCGAACATGGATGCGAGGAGTGCTGCAAAAAAAATGAATGTAGCTTCAAGCAGTAACATCAATCATTCCTCAAAATCCACCACTGCGCTCTGAGAAAGAAAAGGTGAAATCTCATCCACAATTTTCTTATGATAGGGGTGATTTCTGTAATTATCTAGATCCTCTCTTGATTTAAAAGAAGTTATTAAAATTATGTCGAAGGCATTCTTCGAAGATGAAAAATTCATTCCAGTATGAAGGTCTTTTAGAAAAGGAACATTATCTTTTAAAGATCTTAATTTTTCAATAACAAAATTTGCATTTTTATTTTTTTCCTCTCCCTCTCCTTTAATTCTCCACATAACAACATGGTATACCAT
>JALTID010000212.1 GCA_027004335.1 bacterium | reverse complement strand
CTCATAGGATACCCATTTTGAATATAGAGTTTCTGGGGAATCTCCAGAAATTTTTTGGAAAACAGAATCTATGGAAGAATGCCATTTTTTCCCCATCATTCTGCATGATTCTGACACGAACCCGGGATACTTTTCTTCAAGGAATTGGGTGAAAGCCAATCCTTGATTGTATACCATCTCTCCTTCAAGATATCCCTTGTCCAGGATGGTGTTGATTGCATCAAGTTTCTGGTTCTTTCCGGAGAGGAGTCTCACTCTGAGTAACATATCCCTTATACTATCCCATCTATCTCCCCCGAGAAGGGAGGAATCCCTCTGAGCGATCCCCTCTGCGTACCAACGAGGAATATTTGTTGCAGGAATGTAGAATTCTCCAGCGACCTCTCCATATGAAGGAGAGGTGTTAGTTCCCACCAGGATACCAGGAACATTTCTGTTGAAGGGGTCCGCAGCAAGAAGTGAAAAATCATGGCTTAACTCATGGCTAATAACATTTCTCCACCATGAAGTAGTATCTCTAAGATAAAAATATCCTGTAAATCCATCAATCCTGACGAGATTCCAGAAGTAGTATGTAGCCCCGTTGGATATCTCAGAGAGATCTCTGAGAACTATAATCGTTTTTTCTGGATGTTTTACTCCATATTTTTTTGTGTAAAGGTTATAGGCTCTCTCTGCAATTTTGCTTACATTTGCTGCGTATCGTTCTCTTCCTGCAGGAAAAATTATGCTGAAGTGTGGAGATTCTATTTCTTGCCATTTCACCTCAGGAAAACCACCGAAGAGGTTTGTTGTTATGAATGAAAGTACGGTTATGAGCAGTAATTTTTTCACAGAATATACCTCCACCGCAGGTAGATTTTCTTACCTATAGGATATTCATTAAGCCAGAAGAAAGATGGGTACATCTGAGATGGGTAGTATTTCCCATAGATCGGTAGTTCAACACCTGCAATGATACTTCCAGAGCCACCTGCTCTTATTAGAATTTGCAAAAAGAGAATGAGGAGGTTTTCTTTGCTGAGGGCGAATTCGTGGTAGTAATTTATTCCGGGGTTAAATGTTGCTGCTCTGCGATTAAATATGATGGAATAAATGAGGAAAAATTTTTCCTTTGCATCCATCCTGAATGGTAAAACATTTCCTAAATAATCCACATAGGTGTAATCTCTAGGGAAAAGGTGGATAAATTTTAAAGAGAGTTGATTATTGGTGAGTAGAAAAAATTGAACATTTTCTTCTAAAGATATTCCCCACCTTCCTGTACCTAATGGATATTGTAGATAAGAAAAGTCACTGCTACCTGAGGGGATCTCAAGAGAGATTTTGTGGGTGAATTTACCTATTTTTATTCCTGCAGAAGCTGTAGAATCTCCGGGACCGTGTGATTTGATCTCTCCGGTTGTTGCAGGTAGCATTCTGTTCCCGGCGAGGAAATAAAAAGATGATTTCCCCTTTCTCCACACCATGGAACTTTCATATTCTACAAAGAATTTTTTGTATATAGTGAAATGTAAATCGAGTGAGATTCTTCTCTCAACAAGATAAACCTCTTCTTTCTCCCTTCTACCATCCTGATTGAACCATTCTCCCCCGCTTCGGGAGGAAAATCCAATCCTTAGCCAGTGAGGAGAAGATGTTTGTGCACCTGCCATGGGGGGAAGTGATATTAAAAGAAATGGCATGAGAAAAATGATAAATTTATATGTATTCCAGGGGAGAAAAAATAGATCTGATGCTTTTAAAATCTCTGAGAATTCTCTCCACCTTGTAATCCTGCATATATCCATAACCACCCATGACCTGAATAGAATTTAGAATTGACTCTTCAATTTTGTCAATAACTGAAGTATACAAATAGGGAACCTGCGAGAGATCTGTCTCGCTCAAGTATGAAGTTATCATTTCAATTAGAATAATTGTTTCTTTTATATTTTTCAGGAGCTTCTGGACAGAGGGGATTTCAGCAATTGGTACTCCCCCCTGGTACCGCTGTTGTGCATATTCATTGCTGATCTCCCATCCACTTTTAAGAAGTCCGAGAAGTAGGGGGAAAAGATAGATTAGAAACCAGCTCTTGTAATTTTCAAACCATTCCCCCCTTGGAATAAAGAGGATCTCCTCCTTCATTTTGTAATCTTCAAAATTTATTGTACCTGATTTTAGGGGTCTTAAACCTGGCAGGAATTTTTTTTCTTCTTCATAATCTGCTCTTAATCTTCCAAGAAGCCAGCCTTTTTGTTCTTTTTTTGAAATAACAGGGAGAAAAAAGTACTCTCCGAGGTCCCCCCCTAACACCCCTGTTAAT
>JALTID010000211.1 GCA_027004335.1 bacterium | reverse complement strand
TACCAAAATCAATGGTACTAATTTCACTGGAAAGATCAGCAATCTCAGCAAGAGTGCTGGAGGTATTTTTTTCAAGATAGGGAGCTGTTGTAGAAGCAAAATAGAGTGCATTGATCTTGGATGTATCCCTTCCCTCCAGCGCTAAAAGCACAGCCTCCGAAGCCATGGTCAGCGAATCCTCATCGTAGTTGGCCACCGCTTTCTCACCCAACATCATCTTCATAAAAAATTCATCATACCCCAAGGCCTCACCTATTTTTTGACGGGGTAATCTGTGAGCTGGAATGTAAGAACCCAGGTCTTTAATTCCAATCATAACATACTCCTTTTTTGAATTTTGACAAAATTGTCAAGACTACCTTACCATAGTTCAATTTAGTTGTCAAGTAAATTGCTTTTCCTGGTTAAGACATCTTCCTCACCCTGCTGCAAGTTTTGCCAAAGACACTTTGCAAGGTGGTAATCAGTGCTGGGTGGTCTCTGCGTTCACTTTTATGTTAAAGGTATCTGATTTTTCCGCAGTTATTCTTATCTGGTATTTATTTATCCACTCCCATTTAATTGCATCAGGAGCAGAATTAACACTACATTGCTTCTTAAAAATATAATGAGGTAGTGTTACGATCATGTCATCCTTATTCTTTGCCTCCCAGGTTATAGAAAGAATTAATTTATAAGGGTCGTAGCTATATTTTACAAGATTTCCCTGCCACATTTCCGGAAAAGCCCTGATAACTACTTTGATCCACTCGCCCCAGTAGTCACTATTTTGAAATCTGTATTCAGTATCGGTAAGTTCCCACTGGGTTAAATTGATCTTAACGGTTTCTGCTGCATTAAAGAAATCCTTCAAATATTTGATAGTGGATTCTCTGTCCATCCAGGCTCCAAATTCTCCGATTATGGGCACAGCATTTTGAGCCTTTGCTTCTCCAATTCGTGTCTCCATGCTCTCTTGAAGCATCCCGGTCATGTCCCCGGGGTAGGTCCTTCCCAAATAGAAAGTGGTGAGATAAAAATGGGGTGCGTAGGCAAGTTGGGGGAAGGGAATCGGTGGTAATTCAGATGGATACCCGAGATTCTTGGATGCTGCTGGTTCAAAAAAGATAATTTTTTGTGGAGCTATCTGCTGAATAATTTTGCCAATGTAGAGATAAAACCTGTAGAGGTATTTTCTTTCAAATGTATCTGGACCAAATGGTCCCCAGAATGGCTCATTCATGATCTCCAATCCAACTACTGTTTTGCTCTTTGCAAAAGGTTGTAATATCCTTTTAACAGATTCACCATAGTGCCACCAGAGGTTATCCTCATTGCTCCAGAATCTTTTTACACATGCCAGTACTCCTGGTGTGAGATAACCCAGTTCCCATCTGGGCATATCAGGTTGATCCTGATAATATTTTGATGGACATGTCCAGGTTGGAGCACCGTCACCTCCATATTTGTAAAATGCTTCGCTGTAGGCATCCTGATGCATATCTATGAAAACATACATATGATTTTCTTCTGCCCAGGAGACCCTCTTCGCGTATTCTTTTATATAATCTTCGTTAAATTTGTTAGGTTCTGGTTCAATAGCTGCCCAGATAGCTAACATTCTTACAAAGTTGTACCCAAGATCTTCACGCAACCAGCGAAAAGTACCTTCTGTGACATTGCCGAGGTATGGGTAGATGGCAGGTGCATTTTTGTATTTCCAGTCTCCAGCAACATTGATACCCCTGGCAAGAAAGGTATATCCATCTTTTTTAAATTGGTAGTTTTCAACATAGAGGGGGTAGGCTTTAATCTGAGGAGTGCTTGCACCTTTTTCCTCTTTTGTTTTTCCCCCGCATGAGATTAAAATCAGTGGAATCAGAATTAAAAGAGTCAATATTTTTTTCATAATTATTACCCTTTCTCGGTTCCATTTAAGATATTAGAAGGAATTGGGAAAAATGGCAAGAGGATTACCCTCCTGCTACTCCAAACACCAGCAGGGATAGTGCGGTGAGGGAAAATGATACTTCTACTAAAAGAGGATTTAAGGAAAATGTCCATGTGAATACCCCCATGGAGCCTGATATTATTGCAAGTAACGCTATACTGAAAGGAGGATAAAGTCGCTTTTTATCAGTGATAAGCTCCCCGTGGAGGAGCGTGCCTAACAAGATAGGAATTATCATAAATCCAAAGAGTAGATGTGCTCTAATATAAGCCATATCGTGCAAGACACCACGGGCACTCCCCTCTCCATGGCCGAAATACTGCTCATGGAATTCAATAAATATGCCCAGTGCCACAATTGATATTAGATAGGCAAACAGGGTTAGCGCAACCGTGATGTTGATGAGCCCTGTTTTACTTTTAAGTTTTTTTCCTGCTCTCACAATAAGGGGGTAGATAAGGATCAACAAACCTATTCCCAGAATGGAAAGTATGAAATCATCAAGGGGAATCCCATTGGGTCCATTGGCAAAGAGAGTTGGGGGTTCCCAACCGGACCATGCACAGTACTGGTAGAGGAGTGTTTGTGCAATAGTTGCTATTATTATGATAAACAAACTGAACTTCTCTATAATAACTGTTCCCTTTTTCTCTTCTTCGGATCTACTTATTAGAGGTATTGTAAAAGCGGTAGCAAAAAATGCTGCTAAAATTTCGTGGCTGTGAGACCCAATATAGCCATCAAGCACATCCTGCACAGGCATATTTAAAGCTTTTGCATGTTGCAGTATGAGAAAGAATTTATTTCCCAGATCAATTGTAGCTCCAGCTAAATGTCCCAGGGGAGCAGATAAAGACATTGATATAAGTCCTGTTAAACCAGTCCACCATGCAAGAGAATTAATATTTTTCATGGGTTCTGTAAAATAAAATTTGATCGCTAAAATTATTATTGTCAGTGCAATAATTTCTGTAAGAACCATTCCTGAGATCTGAATAACTGTGCCGGTGGAAACCCCCCTGTTGTGTATTAGCATAGAACCAATTCCAGCTAAGATAGCTGCAGCTACTGCCCCATATCCACTCCATTTTTCTATTTTCTGCGATGGCTTGATATAGTATAAATATGCAAGAAGTAGCAACAACCATGCAGTTATTGCTATTCCGTGATATGCCATTGCTGTGTAAAAATTAAAATCTCCTATCTCAAATAGAGGAAATCCAAGCAAAGGGAATATAATCAGCAGTAATCCGGACCAGCCTGCTAAAATAGAAATCATGATTTTGATTGGCCTACTTTTATTATTCACAATAGATTCTTCTCAGGGGAGATTTTTTGTTCCTCCCCCCCCTTATTCTATATCCCTCTTTTAGTGGGACAGCTTCAATCACCTTTAATCCGAGGGAGATTGCCCTTGGTTTGAAATAGCCTTCAATACAGCTCTGCTGAAAGACTTCTTTTTTGACCCTCAAAATGTTATTCTCAGCCAGTCCGATGGCAGTCAACAGAAAACCGTCCTTTTTTCTTCTTCACTCCATACTGGAATATCCATCCCATCCTCCTATTTTAGGTAATCTTAATGAATGTTGAGTTATGAGTCAATGAAAAAGAATGTGACAGATATTTCCCCATTTTCAAACCCCACGAAAAGTGCTAAAATAATAATAATGGAACAATCAAGACTTATTATAGTTGCTAATCGCTCAAAATTTACCATCAGGAAATCCAGAGGAAAATTAGTCTATACAAAAAGTCCAGGGGGTCTCGCCAGTGCCCTTTCCTCCCTCACAGATAAATATGAAACTCTCTGGATAGGCTGGCCAGGAATCGCAAGAGAGGAGCTTAACGAGGACGATATCATTGAAATAGCCCATAAGTTAAATGCGGAGAAATGTTTTCCAGTTTTCCTTGCCAGAAAGAGTTTAAAAAATTTCTACGATGGTTTCAGCAATAAGGTAATATGGCCCCTTTTTCATTATTTTCCGCAGTATATTGAATTTAATGAGAGTTACTGGGAGGAATATGTTAAAGTAAACAGGAAGTATGCGGAAACTTTGAGTAGAGTTTATAGGAAGGGGGATTTTCTCTGGATTCATGATTATCATCTGATGCTGCTACCAGCAATGATACGCGAGAAATTTCCAGATGCCACTATAGGATTTTTTCTCCATATCCCCTTTCCTGCATATGAGGTTTTCAGGATCATTCCGTGGAAGAGGGAGATTCTTGAAGGTTTGATTGGATCTGATCTTATTGGGTTTCACACCTATGAGTATGGTAATTATTTTTTAAACAGCGTGCTGAAAGTTCTCGGTTATGAGAACGACCTTTCCTATATACTCAACGGCAGACCCGTAAAGGTTGATGCTTTTCCGATTAGTATAGATTATCAATTCTGGATTGGAATGAGTAGAGATGAAGATGTCTTGAAAGGGGTAGATGAATTAAAGAAAAATACAGGGAATAGGAAGATAATCCTTTCTGTGGATAGACTTGATTATACCAAGGGGATTATAAACAGGCTGAAGGCATTTGAGCTATTTTTAAAGAAGCATCCCGAGTTCCATGGAAAGATAATTTACATTTTAATTGTTGTTCCTTCCAGGGAAGATGTGGAATACTACGCTGAGATCAAAAGAGAGGTAAGTGAACTTGTAGGTGAGATCAACGGTAACTTCAGTTCCTCTGGCTGGATACCTCTACACTTTTATTATAAATCATTTTCTCAGAAGAATCTTTCCGTGTTCTATCTTGCTGCAGATGTTGCTCTTGTTACTCCTCTTCGTGATGGTATGAATCTTGTGGCAAAGGAATATGTTACTGTTAAGCAGGATAATCCAGGAGTTCTCATACTCAGTGAAATGGCTGGAGCTGCAAGGGAGATGAATGAGGCAGTTATCATTAATCCTTATGATATTAGAGAGATTTCTAATGCATTTTTTGAAGCTCTTACCATGGATGAGGATGAACAAGTTAAACGAAATAGGTTTATGCAGGAGAGGATCAGAAGGTATGATATTCGCAAGTGGACCCAGGATTTTGTGGATAAACTTATTCAGGTTAAGGGGGAGATAGAGGAGAGAAAAGGGAAAAAATTAACACCTGCACTCACAGAAAGGATAAAAAAAGAGTTTTCCTCTGCCAGAAGTAAGCTGCTTATACTTGATTATGATGGTACTCTTATCCCTCTTCAAAAGAGACCTGAATATGCTGTTCCTGATAGCGAGATTCTTGAAATTTTAGAAAAGCTTACTGAGATAGAGAATGCTGATGTTGTTGTAATCAGTGGAAGAGACAGGAAGTTTCTTGAAAAGTGGTTTGATCAGATAAATTTTCTGCACTTAGTGGCAGAACATGGGGTATGGGTAAGAGAGAGAGATGGTGAGTGGTATACAATTGAACCTGTGGACAGTTCATGGAAGGATGAAATCCGTAATATCCTTGAACGGTTTATGCTCTCAACTCCGGGCAGTTTTATTGAAGAAAAAGAGTATTCTCTTGCTTGGCATTTCCGTGAGGCAGATCCTGAACAGGTGGTGCAGAAGCGTGCAGAATTAAAATCAGCTCTTGTTCCTGTTATTGCCAATAAGGACCTCTCTGTTCTTGAAGGTGATAAGGTACTTGAAATAAAAAATGCCGGCATCAATAAAGGTGCAGCAGTGAAAAGATGGCTGGAAAGGAAAGAATGGGAATTTATTCTGGCCGCCGGTGACGATAAAACAGATGAAGATGTATTTAATATTCTCCCTGAAAATGCATATTCGGTAAAGGTTGGCATAAAACCATCCAAGGCTAAATTTTATGTAGAAAATCCAGTTATGGTTAGATATCTTCTTCAGGCATTTTTAACTTAGATAGGAGGAAGTATGGTGATTACACTTGAAAATTACAGGGGGATAGTGGATGATGTTGTGATCACAGAAATTTACAGGAAGGCAAGACGGCTCTACAACAAAAAAATATTGAATATTAATTCCACATTTCAAGGAGGTGGGGTTGCTGAGATGCTTTCCACCATGGTACCCCTTGCCAATGATGTAGGAATGGATGTGGGATGGAGAATTCTTCATGCTAATGAAGATTTCTTTGGTGTTACAAAAAAAATACATAACTCCCTGCAGGGGGATAAGATCCATCTTACTGAAAGGAAAAAGGATCTTTATTTTCAGACCAATGAAAATTTTTCTGTTTATACCCATATACATCATGATATAGTTGTGATTCATGATCCTCAACCTCTTCCACTCGTGAAGTTTTATAAAAAGAGACAACCCTGGGTCTGGAGATGCCATGTGGACCTCTCCAATCCCAATGAGGAGATCTGTGATTTTTTGCGCCCTCTTATATTGAGGTACGATGTTATGATCGTATCCAATGAGGCTTATGTTAGGCACGATCTTCCAATTGAACAAAGGATATTTTATCCTGCTATAGATCCTCTTTCATCAAAGAACAGAGATTTTCCTGAGGAGGAATTTGATAAATTTTTAAGAAAGTTTATTCCAGATTATGATAAGAAACCTTTTATGCTGCAGGTGTCCCGATTTGATAAATGGAAGGATCCAGAAGGAGTTATTGAAATTTTCCGGAAAGTTAAAGAAGAGGTGGATGTAAGATTGGTTCTCTGTGGGAGTATGGCCACAGATGATCCGGAAGGATGGAATATCTTTGAAAGGATAGAGAGAAAATATTCAGACCTTATAAAAAGCGGGGATCTGGTTCTTATAAGCCTTGAGAACAACTTCCTTGTTAATGCTCTGCAGAGGAAGGCTGCTGTAGTAATTCAGAAATCTTTGAGAGAAGGATTTGGTCTTACGGTAACTGAGGCACTCTGGAAAGGGAAACCAGTAGTTGCTTCTGCTGTTGGAGGAATACCACTTCAAATCAAAGATGGGTATAATGGCTTTTTAGTAGATCCAGAAGATGTTGATGGATTTGCTAAAAGGGTAATTGACATTCTGAAGGCCCCTGAACTTGCCGCTCTTCTTGGTAAAAGAGGAAGAGAAATTGTAAGAGAGAAATTTCTAATCACAAGATTGCTGATGAATTATACTGACCTTTTCAATGAATTATCCTCTTGATAAAAAACGGCAGGAAAGCGTGACG
>JALTID010000210.1 GCA_027004335.1 bacterium | reverse complement strand
GGCTGTGGTAGAAGCTCTGGAGAAAGGGATGTCATGTAAAGAAAATATTGCTGGATTTGGTGTAAAAATTAAGGGATTTGCAGACAGGATCCAGAGAAAAGAAGGGTGTATTGAAATCATTGATTACAAAACAGGAGGAAAACCTGACAGATACACCAGAGGAAAGAAACTCTGGGATACAATAATAGAAGAAACATTTTCTCCACCCTTAACCCTGGAAAAAGACAAGGAGTTGAGAAAAAACATTTATGAGAAAATTGGTTCCACACAGCTCGCCATCTACTCTTATCTCTACTATAAAACCACGAAAGAAAAAGATCCATTTCCAATTTCCTCAGCTTTTTATTTTATAAGAAAAACAAAAGAAGATGATATTTTTAAAGAGATAATCCCCGCTCAATCTGAGGTTGAACTTGAAACTTTCAGGGAAAAAATTCTTACCCCGTTACTATCCGCAATCACCAACCCAGAAATCCCTTTTTACCCCGATCCCCTTGAGGAGAATTTCTGCAACTACTGCCCCTATGTAACTATCTGCAGGATAGGGATAAAATGAGCAAAGAGGTAATAGGAAAACTTCAGCAACTTTTAGAAGACAGGACCCACGGTGCAACCTACCTCCAGGAAAAGATCATTGAAGTCCTCATTGAATATGAAAAAGAAATTACCCCTGAAATTCTGAAATGGACAGCAGCTGAGATTAGAAAAAATTTCCCCCCTATGATCCAGATGCATTACATTGCCTATCACCTTGAAAATTACAGGGACAATCTCAAAGAACACCTGATTGATTTCAGAACGCACCTGAAGAAAATCCACCAAGAACCTGTAAAAAAATGCGTAAATTTCTTAAAAAAACTTGAGGTAAAAAAACTTGTGACAATCTCTCACAGCAAAATGGTTATCTCCTCTTTAATTGCGCTTCGTGAAGAGGGGAAAGATTTTACAGTAACTGTTGGAGAAGGGCATCCTGCCATGGAGGGATATAAGACTGCGGAGGAATTGAGAAAACATGGAATCAGGACCTTTGTAACAAAGGACGAAAATCTGGCAAAACTTTCACGCAAAAGAGACATAGTTCTTATCGGTTGCGATGCCATGGGGAAAGAATGGCTGATTAACAAAATTGGATCGTATGAATTGATTATTACAGGAGCTCTTGCAGCAACTCCTACCGTACTGTGTTCTTCAGAGGATAAAATTGTAAGACCTCAACTCACGAGTTATAAATATGATACCGATTTCCTTAGAAATTTTAAAAAAGAAATAACAGAAATGAAAATGGAACTTCTTCCCACCACTGCTATCTGGAAGATAATAACCTAAATAGTTACTTCTCTAAAAAGTGTCAATCTTTTATAAAACTGGAATTCTACAGATCCCAACATACCATTTCGCTGTTTGGCTACCTTAACAATCAATCTTTGAAAATCCCGTGATTGTTTCCGTACCGCTTCATCTTTTTTCTTTTTCAGTTCATCAGGATCATAAATAAACATTATAAGATCAGCATCCTGTTCAAGAGCGCCAGATTCCCTGAGATCTGATAACCGCGGCTCCACTCTTTCTCTTTTTTCCACCTCTCTATTCAATTGAGAAAGAGCAAAAACAGGGATATTAAGATCACTGGCAATATTTTTTAATCCTCTGGATACTTCTGCTACATCTAATTCTCTTCTCTCACTTCTACCTCCAGAGGTCATCAATTGAATATAATCTATAATCACAAGCCCTAATTTATTCTTATCCTTATACTTTCTATAATTTTCATTAACAAATTTTCTTATCTTGGTCCTAACATCATAAAGAGTTCTTGAAGAGGTATCAAATTTAATATCAAGATCCTTCAAGCTCTCATAAGCCTTGTAAATTTTCAACATGCCACTCTGACCAAAAAGTCCTTTAATTATAATATCAAGGGGAACTCCAGACATTGAAGAGAGCATTCTGTTAATTAATTCTCTAACCTGCATCTCCATGGAAATGAAAAGCACAGGAAAGCCCTTCATCGCAACATTGGTTGCTATATTTAAAGCAAAAGAAGTCTTACCCTTAGAGGGTCGGGCAGCAAGGATAATAAAGTTGCCGGGCAGCAAACCATATATAATATTATCAAGATCTTCAAACCCTGTGGATATTCCAATCCTTGCATAGGGGGAGGAGGAGAGTTCTTCAAGTATTCCCATTACCTCTTCAAGAGCATCCCTTATTGGAACAAGGACTTCTGGCTGACCGCTTTCTAATATCTCAAAGATCCTCTTCTCCACCTCACCAAAAAATGTTTCAACATCCTTCTCCGGCATGTATGCCTCATCAACAATCCTCGTTGCTTCACGAATCAACATTCTCAAAACAGATTTTTCTTTAACAATTCTTGCATAATCTTCAGCATGAGAAGCCAATGGAGCAACATCCGCAAGAGAAGCAATATATGATGCTCCACCGGTGAGTTCTATTTCCCCCGATTTTGTAAGTGATTCAGTTAAAGTGACTACATCAATGGGGTCACCCCTATCCCGTAATAGTAGCATATGCCGAAAAATCACCCCATGAGCAGGTTTGTAAAAATCTTTTTCAGATACTACACCAGCCACTGAATCAACAAGAGAATTATCAAGAAGCAAACTCCCAAGTAAATACTCTTCCGCCTCCAGATTTTGAGGGGGTACTTTTCCCCCTATATCTTCACTTATTTTCATCTTCAGGCATTATCTCCACCTGTACCTCACTTTTTATCCCCAGATCCAGCTTCACATGCACAGTGAAGACACCTAACTGCTTTAACGGCTTTTCCAACTCTACACTATTCTTGGGAACTTCTATTCCTTCATTTTGAAGAGCGGTAAGAAGGTCATTAATCGTAACAGAGCCATATATCTTGCTTTCCTCTCCTTCAACTATTTTCCTATGGAAGGTTAGTTTAACCCCAGAAAGTTTTTCTGCAAGAGATTCCATCATCTTCTTTTTCTTTTCAATCTTTCTCTGGACCATTCTCTTTTTATGCTCAAACTCTTTCACTCTTCTGGGATCTGCCTTTACCGCTAACTTTTTGGGGATAAGATAATTCCTTGCGTAGCCATCAGCAACCTTAACAACATCTCCTATTTTCCCCAATTTTTCCACATCTTCTAGGAGAATCACCTCCATTACCTACCTCCTCGCTATTTTATTTCAAATCCTTTGGTAAAATTATAATCTTCTTTGTCACAGTTGTAAATGGTATTAATGCCAAAACTCTTGCCCGCTTTATCGCAACGGTGAGTTGCCTCTGATGTTTTGCGCATGTACCGGTAACTCTTCTTGGAAGAATTTTTCCTCTTTCTGTAATATAATCTCTGAGTAAACGAGGATTTTTATAATCAATCTCAACTCCATCTTCGCAGAACCTTCCATATTTCTTCCTTCCTCTTCTATACTCTCCATTCTGCCCGGATCTTCTGGTCCTCTTTTTCCCTTCCTTTTTCTGCTCAACCTTTGCAGTAAAAAATCTAATAACATGTTCGTCAAGTCTAAATCTTCTCTCAAGCTTCTTAATGATGTCTCCCTCCCCCTGAAATTTTATAAGAACATAAGTCCCTCTTCTATTTTTCTGAATCTCATAAGCGAGGGTTCTTTTACCCCAGTTATCCACAGAAATTATGTCACCACCACTTTCTTCAATGAGTTTGCGATATTTTTCAATTTCCTCTGAAATCTGTGGATCCTCTAACTTTTCACCAAGAATAAAAATAGTCTCATAGACTCTCATAAGCACCTCCTCATGGTTTTTTAGCCCTCCCTCTTGAAGGAAGAGCAAGGAGTTTAGCATTATTATATATTTCACAAAAATAAAATCAAATAATAAAGTCTTACCCTTGACATTCTTACCAATTATAAATATAAATAGGTTTAATACTACAAATTCTTGAGAGGGGATGAAGAGATGGCAAAGTTACCAAGAACCCCGGAAGAAATTGAACAGGTAAAAGAAAAAATTCTTGCTGCAGCCCTTGATGTAATAACAAGGGAAGGTTATGCAAATCTGAGTATGAGAAATATTGCCAAGAGAACAGGTATGACTGCAGCAAATCTTTACAATTATTTTCCGAGTAAAGATGCACTTTATCTTACCCTGTTAAAAAGGGCTTTTGAAAAACTCTATTCCGCTTTATCTTCTTTAACTCTTTCCGGGAAAACCCCCCTTGAAAAACTCTTAAATGTAGGGGAAGCATACATAAATTTTGCAATAAAAAACAAAAACTACTATGAAGTGATGCTCATGACTTCTGCCCCGAGGTATACAGATTTTGTAGGAACAGACGCGGAAAAACTGGCATCAGAAAGTAAAAAAACAGGTCTGAAGGTGTTTAATTTTATATTAAAACTTCTCAGAGAAGCCTTTTCGGGCACCCCTGAGCAGGAAGCAAGAATAAATTTAATCCGCCTCTGGAGCACACTGCATGGTATCGTCAGCCTTTACAATTACGGGATACTAAGTGAACTAGAGAACCAGCCTCTGGACACAATAATGAAAATAAGAATTGAGGCATTCAACGAGTTTAGAGAAAAAATGGAAAGTCTAAGTAAGAAATATTCAAAGGAGTTCAAGAAGGATAGCTGATATATCTTTAATTTCTAATTTTGAATCTTCTCCCTGCGCCCCGTTTTCCAGCATTAACTTACATACAGGACATGCAACAGCAATAATTTCCGCACCGGTTTCCTCAGCTTCTCTAACTCTAACTCTGGATGGTGCATTTTCACCAGGGCCAATCATATCAGTATAAAAATTACCACCTCCACCACCACAGCAAAAAGCCTTTTCTCTGTTTCTCGGCATTTCAACAAAATCTATACCGGGAATTGACCTTAAAATCTCCCTTGGTTCTTCATAAATACCGTTGTATCTTCCTAAAAAACAGGGATCATGGTAGGTGATCCTTTTATTAAGTCCCCTGTTAAATTTAATTTTACCTTTGTTAAGAAAGTCATAAATAATCTGAGTATAATGAAATACTTCTATTTCATCCATAGAATAGTAGTTTTTCATGGCATTGTAGCTGTGGGGGGAGAATGTGATAATTTTTTTAACATTCATTTTTTTGAATTGTTCAAGATTTTTCTCCTTCACATAATCAAAAAGGGCTGAATCACCTAACATCAGAACCTCATTCCCGTCACAGATCTCATCAGGTCCTATAATTCCAAAGGAGATTTTTAGCTTCACTAAAACCTCAGCAAGAGAATGGGCAGATTCATAGGCAGAAGGTTCAATGTAGGAGATGGGGGAGAGATAGAGGAGGTACTCCTGATTACTGTATCTTTCAACACCAGGAATCTTTTCTATGCTTTTAAATTCGGAGGAATTTACACCATATGGATTTCCATATCTATAAACATTCTTTAAAAATTTTTGAACCACCGCAGGAACCAATTCAGGGTGTTTTTCTACAATTTCCTCTCTTGTTTTTCGGAGCATCTCAGTTACCATATCACCAAATTTAAATTTACAACTCTGGGCGCAGTTTTTGCACATGGAGCAGGAATACAGAATCTCAGCAAGATGGTTGTCTGGTTTTAATTCTCCAGTTACAAAAGCAGCATAGGAGAGCCAGAGCATACCACCTGGAGAGTAACTCTCAAGTCTGAATTTATTATACTCCGGACAGTTAAAGCCTCTCCAGTTGTAATCAGTTGTTAATTTGCAGAAACCACAACGAAAACATCTATGAATTATCTCTCTGTATTCATCAAGGCCCATATATTAACTCTCCCAGTTGCCGGGATTCATTATTCCCTCAGGATCAAGCAGTTTTTTGATCTTCTCAATCAGCTTTTTTGTCCCCGGGTACATCTTATCAAGGATGAGTTTCTGTCCGTAAGTATCAGCCTTCCATGGGATCCCCCCCAATTTAACAACAAGTTCATTGGTTTCCTTCATTGCTTTTCTTACTCTCTCTATTTCATCTTTGTCCGCCCTGTTAAAGGAGTAGTTGAATCCAAACATAACTTCATGACCATAGGCAAGTACCTGGTTGGCACATGAAAAATAAAAATTATATTTGTGGGCGATCTTCTCCCCTTCAACCCACGCCTCTGGCACTTTTTCAAGTGGTATCATGGAACCACAGTACTGGAATCCACCCCCCTTTCTAAAATCAGCGGCAACTGCTGCAAAGGGAGGTTCCTCCATAAATCTCTTAGCAATATTTGGAGGTATCTGCTGGATAAGAGTCACTCCATCAACTTTTTCTTCCACAGAGGAGATAATTCTTTTTTTAAGTTCTATCTCTTCCTCATAATTCCCTGAGATCATAACAGCTACAAATTTATGTCCCTTTAAATATTCAGGGAGATCCTGACCAAGCATTCCAATGTTGTCAAACAGTCTTGTAGATGTGATCTCATATATTAGAGGTGGAAGAAGCTCAGCGTCATCTGTTACAAAAAGTACCGCATCTTTAAACCTGGTTCTTGGAAAGAGTCTGAGAGAAGCCTTTGTGACAATGCCTGTGGTCCCAAACCAGGAGATAAACAATCCTGTTAGCTCAGGGAGGGGTCCCTTGGTAAACCAGTAGTCTGAGATTGATCTGGAGCCTGTATAAACTATTTCTCCATCAGGAAGGATCACTTCAAGACCATTTATCATATCGGAATTTTCTCCATAAAAAGCCTGGGTGCCGTGACCCTTTATTAAAAGATTCCCAACCACTGTAGCAGCGGGGGGTGCCTCAGGAAGTGAATGTTGCAGCTCAGGATAGTTTTCTTTGAGATAGGAGAGGAGAAACCCCTGGGTAACACCAGATTCAACCACCACATATCTTGCCAACTTATTTACTTCAATGATCCTGTTCATCCTCCTCATATCAAGTACAATCCCCCCCTTAAGAGGAAGGGTAAGACCATTGAGAGTTAATCCAGCCCCGGATGGAGTAATGGGGATCCCTTCATTATAGGCAAACTTAACTATCTGCTGTACATCTTCCACGCTACCGGGAGCAACTACAAAATCAACCTCTCGGGGTGGGGTGGAACCACCATCTCTACCGTAAAGATAGAGATCCTCAACAGAAGCAGAGGGAAAATTTTTCCCCACTATTTCTTTTAATTTTTCTAA
>JALTID010000209.1 GCA_027004335.1 bacterium | reverse complement strand
GAATTAGCCTCTTGTTAAAAAACGGCAGGAAAGCGTGACGCTTTCCCGCCGGGGGAGGGGGGAGGGGTATAAGTAAAACAGCGTATTAAATTCTAAAGTTAATATAACACATTTAAAATTTATTTTCAAGTTTTTTTCTGCTCTCTTTTCTCCTCACCACCATAATTAATTTTACATTATTTTTGACAAGAAAGTCAATTAGTTTGTTCCATCCTTTTCCAGTTTTTTCCAGAGGGCCTACCTCGTCAATAACAAATATTTTATTATTTGTTGAAATTTCAGAATCTTCAATAACAAATTCAGTTACAGTATCAAACATAAACTGTGAGAAAAATCTTTTTCGCCAGTAAAAGAGGGGTGGATGTAATAAGAGAGGATCTGGAGCTGTAAGAAGGCCTTCTATAGGGATATTTATGCCTTTAAGATAGTAATTTTTTAATCCATGATAGAAGTATATGGGAAGAGATAGAAAACCTATATAGTTGTCTGGATTCTCAGCTATTTTTCTTTTCAGGTAAGTGGTCTTCCCGGAATTCAGCGGTCCCATGATGTAAGTAATTTTTCCTTCAGTAATTTCTTTTATCATTTTCAATTAAAGATAGGGTGATTTCTACCTCTTTTCCAAGTTCTTCTGCAAAATTTGTAACATAGGCTAACAAAAATTTAACATATTCTGGCAGGTCCCTTATCCAGCCCCTTCTTTTTCTTAACTGCTTTGTTGAGACTGAGAAGAATTCATTCATCTGGGGCAGGATATTCAGTGCAAGAGTTACAGGAGCAGTTATTGATGTAGGTAGAGGGAAGGAGATGATGTCTATCTCCGAGAATTTTTTATTTATCCAGAGTATGATTAAAAAGAAACCTGAAAATCTGATGGTAATCTTAAGGGAATTCAGCATGAGAAGATTGAATTTTTCAGGCGCGAGAAATGGTGGGATAAGAGTTAGTATTACAAAAATTGATACAAATTTTTTTATCTTTGTCTGAGGAAAGAGAAGGATCAATGAGAGTAAAGCCACTCCTCCCGCCTTTATTAAATTCAGCTTCAGGATGCTTATTATTATCAAAAATGTTCCAATTATCAGGTTCATGGTAGATCTCTTCCCAGCTTTTGCCCTGCGATCCCTGCCAGTAGACCTGATACCCCACCGACGATTATTAGAAGGATTATTAACTCTTCTGGAGTGAAGGTGATCCCGGCTTTTTTAAATAAAAATTTATATGATTGGAGAAGTTCAGGTCCCAGGAGTTTTACTTTTATTATTCCAAAATAAAAGGGGGACCAGAGTCCCGCCAGTGTTCCTCCTGCAAGATATGCGATTTTTTTCAAAATTGTCCCTGTATAGAAAAGAAGAGATATGGCAGCTACTCCAATGATGGGACCAAGAGAAAATGTACCCATGAGAGTGATCCTTATTGCTATAGCAACTGCTACGGAGTAGAGTATGATATTTCTGTCCCTTGTTTTCTGAAAAATATAGGCGAAGATAAGAATGTCAAAAAATGATAGGGTCTCTCCTGTGAAAGGGACCCTCAGTTGATGTAAGAAATTCCCCGCAAGGGTTTCCCACAACCCGATAAGTATCCCGAACACTGCACTGTAAGCTACTCTTTTACCTGTCAAGATTTACTCCCTCAAAGGATGTACCGGTTTCCGGAGTTGTTATTATTATACCTCTATTTTCGTTGAGCCACCTATTGAGGTTCTGGTAGAGAAAAAGAAGGGATTTGTAATCAAGAGATGAAAAAGTCTCGTCGATCATAATTATTTCCGCCTCGCTTGAATCTGCCAAGAGTAGATTAAATTTTACCTTCTCTCCATAGCTCCAGTAGATTGAGGGGATCCCCTTTAATTTTTCAAGACTACTTCTTTCAATTTTTTCCTCCGGGATTCCGGAACGTCTGCTCATATAATCCATATTGAGGGAAAAAAAACTGCTCTCCGGTGTCTGGGAGAGAAAAAAGGTTTTTTTCTTCCGATCTTTTTTCTTCCACTTTTTTCCTCTGTAATTGATCTCACCTTCTGCATTTTTCCCCCATCCTGAGATGGCATGGAGCAGAGTGGTTTTTCCCGTTCCATTTTCCCCTGATATAAATTTTAACTCCCCCTCATTGAGAGTAAAAGAGAGGTTTTTTAAAATTTCTTTCCCATCTACCTTCACAGTTATTTTATTGATTTTAAGTAATTCCCTCCCATTTTTTGAATTTCTTAAAGGTGGTAGTTCTCTTCTATGTTTTCTTTTCTGCCGTGTTATCCTTTTTTCGGCAGTACTTATGTAGAGAATTTTACCATTTTCAAAAGGGCTTGCAGTATGGTCAACAATTATGAAACTTCTCCCTCTCTTCCTCTCCTCATCAATAATCCATTTTAGAGTTTCTCTTCTCCTGCTATCAAGACCTGAGAATGGTTCATCAAGCAAGAGAAGTTTTGATGAGGAAGTTAATGCGTGGAGAAGGGTAATTATTTTCTTTTCTCCATATGATAGATGGTAAGTTTTCCTGTGGAGCAGTTCTTCTTTTCCGAAATATTCCAGTAGCCTTGAAGCCTTTTCAAAATCATGAAACGATAGTAAGGTTCTTACGGAAGGGGTCAGCAGCAGCGAAGATGGATCCTGCGGCACCCTGATTTTTTCATGAATGGTTTTAATTTTTCCCCTTACTTTTATTCCTTGAAGGTTGCTCCCCGCAATTGATTTTAATAAAAGTGATTTTCCACTTCCTGTTGGTCCTCTGATTACAATGAGTTCCCCTTCCGAGAGTGAAAAACTCACATCTTTCAGAATTTCCTCATTTCTTCGGACAAGAAACAGGGAAACCCCATCAAGTTTTGCAACTTCTTCTCTCATACCTAAAAACTACTCACAATCCCCGCGAAAATCTCTCTTCCTGCAGCAGGAAATCCGTGATCTGTTTCATAGTTTTTATCAAAAAGGTTTTCAACCGTTGTATAAATTTTTATATTACGGTCAATGTGGAAATCACCGTGTAGGCCAATCGTTGTCCAGCTTCCTAACTTGTGAAGGTCTGTGACATCTTTACCCTCATAGAAGGTTATATACTGACCATTAAGAGAAATTAGTAGGGAAAATTTCTTTCCTGAATATCCAGCAGATAGTATACTTCTCCATCTTGGCCTGTATGGAAGGGTGGTGTCATGTTCAAGGTCCTTTGTCCAAGTTCCCTGTAGTGCAGCTTTAAGCAGGATCCCGCTTTTCTGGTAGAGGCCCTCCAAATAAAATCCTGTAAGAAAAGCCCTGCTTATGTTCTGATTCTGATCTGTTGAGGAATTAATTTTCACACTTTCTATAAGATTTTTAAGTTTTGAATAATAACCAAAGCCGTTAATTTTTATACCGTAAAAAGGCGGAGTTGAAAAATTAAGTATGATAGCATCCTGTGATTCAGGTTTAAGATTGGGATTGGGTATGCTTCTACCAAGATGATAGGAGTATTTTTCCTTCATGGTGGGGAATCTTGTAGTGGAACCAATTGCAATACCTGCGTTTCCATTTTTGAAATTGTACCTTAAAGAGGCTCTGTAATTAAGTGCATCGCTGTTGGGGTATTTAAAAGCCGCGAGTTTGTCATACCTTCCCTCGGCTGAGAAAATAATCTTTTTTGCCGATGCGGTGGATCTTAATCCAGCTGAATATATCTCCTGACCATATCCTGACCATTCTTCGTTGTAGTCTGGTTGCTCCCTGTGAATATCTTTTCTGTAGGTGAAAAGTAGATCCGTGGATATTATCCCCTTTGTTATTCCTCCTGTGAGGGATGAAAGAAGAGAGTAATCATCATAGGTGGAGTGGAAAGCGTATCTTTTTGTCTGGGTTGAATAGGTGCTGTCATCGTAAGAATCAAGAACATTATAATACCCTGTATATGCACTGTTAAGTTTGATGTAACTATTTTCTCCCAGAGATTTCCTCCCCACAAAATTTAAAAATTCTTTTTCCCAATCTGTGAATCTCCAGTATCTGGGTTTTGTTGAACCCACTTCTGGTGGTACCCCTTTTTCCATTGAGGTTTTGTAGTATCTTAGGGTGAAAAAGTTTAGTTGATTCCTGTTATATCCAGTATATCCGAAGAAGGTGTATCCCTTTGTGTAGCTGTTTTCCCTCACCTCCCCATTTTCGTTGAGAGAGGAGGTAAATTTTTTTGAAAGAGGAAAGCCCGGTGAATTCCATATCATCCCGCTTGCACCTGCATAGTAATTATTCTCTCCTGCTGAAATATTGAACCTGCCATTTTTATTGCTCACCTGATTAATTTCTGCTGAAAACTTCCCATGTATCCCACCGGTGGGGGTGGTGGAGAGAATGTTTATTGCTCCTCCCATAGCATTGGGACCATAAAATAAAGATGGAAGAACAGGTTCCACAACTATTTCCTTTATATTTACCAGTTTCAGGAGATCAGCACCAATATCTCCGCTGTAAGGAATGTAAACAGGGACCCCATCTAAATACATCTGAATCTGTCTGTAATTAAAGCCTGCTAAATACAGATACCTATCACCCCTTGAAGTATCTTCCACATTTAAAACAGGTGTGATCTTTGTTATCTTATCGCTGCTTTCTACGCCGTTTTCTTCAATACTTTTCCGGGGGATGAGGATCCTGACCGCGGGAACAGATCTTTTGCCTGTGATTACGACTTCACCGATGGTCGGGATTTGAGTAAATGATTTTACCTTTTCTGTCATAACAGTTTTCCCTGTAGTTGTAGTAGGTTTCGGATATGCTGCAGTGTGTGTTACAGGTGAAGACGAAGTTGATGTTGTTACCGAGATAAAAAAGTAGAGCAATAACTTAACCATCTTTCTTCTCCTCTTTTATGTTTATTAAGTTTTCAAATGACCTGAGAGAATTTTCCACATTATTGTTGATTGTCTCAAATAACCTGACAAGTTTTTTCCCTTCTTCTGTCAATTCAGCTCCTCCTCCATCTTTTCCCCCAGATCTTGTAACAACTAGAGGTTTAAGGCTTCTTTCATTCATGGTTTTAACCATAACCCAGGCCTTACGAAAGGGGGTTCCCATTTTTTTTGCAGCTGCTGAGATTGAGCCTTTTTTTTCAATTTCTTTTAATAAGATATACTTACCGTAGCTTATTATTGTTTCGCCTTTTTCGTTTTCAATCCACACCTTTGATTTTATCTTCATAGTCGTTATTATATTTTTGTCATAATGATTGTCAAGAATTTAAATTTGTGGAATATACTCTTTTTTTCTTTAAAGAGTTATTTACTATAAGGGCAGATTCTAGGCATATCAAAAAGCGAGCATATACCTGCACTGGTTACTCCGTATAAAGTATATTCTTTGTTGTATTTTTTCACCGCTGACATAATTTCATCAAAGGTATCATTAACAATTGTTGTTCCAGTAATTAGTACAAAATCAGAAGCTTGAATCAGTTTTTCATTCATGATATTGCCATCAAAGATTTTTGTACCAAATTTTTTTCTCCCGATATTCTTAATGTAAAGATCTGTAATCAAAAGATTATCACCGCCAAACTTCTTCGAAAGAGCCTCAGCAATGGCGGGATTTAAACCTATTAATCCAACTTTTTTGGGATGAAAATTGTTGTGTATAAAATCCGCAATTTCAACTGCACATCTTTCAGGTTCTTCATTTTTACAGTGGACTGTACCATTTGCTTTTCCAAAATATCGCATAAGAGCATTAAAAACTGCTACAAATATTGCACGATTACTGTTTGTATTTAAGGGCATTTCAAGAACTTCTTTCAGAGTACCAATAAATTCTTTTCGTGAGTCAGTAAATGCCTGCCCCCGAAAACCTAAAACTTTTGCTTCAAGCATTTTCTCTTTTCCAATTATTATTGGAAAATCCCGTCGCCCCGGGGTACCAATGGCCTCTTCGGGAGTTAGTGCCCGAGCAAGAACAGAGACTCTGGCATCAAAAATACTTTTGTTGGTGATCATTTCAATTAATCTATTTTTTGCCTGTTCAATTATTTTTGGAGTATTAGTCATATTTTCACCCCCCAGAACAACAATATAAATTTTATAGCAACATATAAAAATAAAGATCCAAATAAAAACCGCAATACTTTAGATGGGAAAATTTTATTTAGTTTTGCACCTATATTTGCACCGAAAAACGCCCCAATGGCAATAGGGATAGCGATATCCCAGTATACAAATCCCTGGAAAGCTTTCATGGCTGAACTGATAAATGCATTTATTGAAAAGCATGCAAGTGATGAACCAATTGCGACTTTTATCGGCATACCAAAGAGGAATGTAAATACTGGGACAAATATTGCACCACTACCAATACCAAGCAATCCTGGCAATGCCCCTGCTATTGCACCAACTGTGATTTTTTGCCATAATTTATTTTTTGCTGAAGTGTCCTGTGGAGGGGATCTCATTATATTTGAAAGCCATATTGCATCGGCAATCATTCTTAACGATACAATGAGAAATAGTATCCCCATTCCAAGATTAATCCAGCGGCTAACAACTCGAAGATGTGGAAATATTAGGGAGAATACAATTGACATTATTGCCCCTGATGCTATTATGGGAATAAGGGCCCGAAAATGGATGTGGCCAAGTCGGTGATGCTTAATTGTTCCGCCAAATGTGGTGAAAAAAACGGTAATTACTGTTGTCCCAGCTGCATACATAATTGGGAGGCCGATGATAAATTTAAGGTACGGCATAACAATAATTCCTCCACCAATGCCGAGAAGCCCTCCTAAAGTACCTGCTAAGATACCTGTTAGAAATGTCAAAAAGTAGTGTATTATCATTTCTCCCATTCAACAGTTAATTCGTTATTATACATTTGTCATAACGGTTGTCAAGAAGTTTTATAGAAGAGGTGGGCTTTCCTCTCTTTTCCTGTAAAATTCTTCTCTAAATTCCATGAAGTTACCCTCTATGATTGCTTTCCTGATTTTTTTTACAAGATGGAGGTAATAGTAAAGATTGTGTATTGTTGCTAACCTCATCACGGATAGTTCTTCTGCTTTAAACAGATGCCTTAGATAGGCTCTTGAGTAGTTCCGGCAGGTGGGGCACTGACATTCTGGGTCAACAGGATTAAGATCTTCTGCGTATTGTTTTGCCCGTATATTTAATC
>JALTID010000208.1 GCA_027004335.1 bacterium | reverse complement strand
GTAAGGAGCCGCTTAATATTTGAAAGAATCTGTAAAGCCTTGCGGTATGCTTTTTTTTTTCGTAGCTGAAAATTTCTTTTTCCCGCTCGGAAAGTTCAAGCCCCTTTTGAAGAACAGCTTCGAGCCTCTCCACAGACTTTTTCAAACCATACACAGATGGAGAATTATCAAATTCATGGATCCTCTCTCCAATGGATTTTTCGAACTCTCTGAGTTTTTCCTCGATCCTCTTATCAATAACATCTTCAACTTTTTCTTCAGAAGCAGGTTTCTCAACTTTTACCGCAGGTTTTCTCTTTGTTGAGTATCTCTTTCTCACCGGCTTAATCTCTTTCTTCTCCTGCTCACCAGCCAGAATCTCAAAAGGGTCCCTTCCTAAGGCTTGTTTTGACATAAAACCTCCATTTTAATATATCTATTTTATTTTTAACACAATATACCGCTTGTGTCAATTAAGGAGAAATAACTCTTGGTGTAGAAATTAACATATGATAATATTACCAGAGGAGGAAAGAAGGATGGTTGACTACTACCAGATATTTGAAAACCTGCCAGAAGAGGAAAAAATCGCGTGGGAAACGGCAAGGAGATTCGTGGATGATGAAATTATTCCCATCATAGCTGAATATTTTGAAAATTATAAATTCCCCATTCATCTTGTTAAGGAGATGGGAGAACTGGGCTTATTAGGCGTTAATTTACCCGAAGAGTATGGCTGTCCGGGGCTCAATAATATGGCATACGGTCTTGTAATGATGGAGCTTGAAAGGGGTGATAGCGGCATAAGAAGTTTTGCATCGGTGCAGAGCAGCCTCGTAATGTACCCCATTTTTACCTTTGGTAGTGAGGAACAGAAGAAAAAATATCTACCTAAATTAGCAATCGGTGAAATGATAGGATGCTTTGGTCTCACAGAGCCAGATTTTGGCTCCGATGCTGGTAGCATAAAAACCACAGCTGTTGATGATGGGAATCATTACATACTCAATGGAACAAAAATGTGGATAACAAATGGTTCAATTGCGGATGTCGCAGTAGTGTGGGCCAAATTAAATGGAGAGATAAAGGGTTTCATAGTTGAAAAAGGCACACCAGGCTTTACAACAACTGAGATAAAACACAAGATGTCACTAAGAGCCTCTGTAACTTCAGAACTTCATTTTGAGGATTGCAGGATCCCGAAGGATAATATCCTCCCAAAAACATCAGGATTAAAATCTGCACTTATCTGTTTAAATCAGGCAAGATACAGCATAGCATGGGGATCCCTTGGTTCTGCTATTGCAAGTTATGAGGCTGCTTTAAACTATGCGAAAGAAAGAATCCAGTTCGGTAAACCCATTGCATCCTTCCAGCTGGTTCAGAAAAAACTTGTATGGATGCTAACAGAAATTACAAAAGCGCAACTCATACTTGCTCAACTGGCAAAATTAAAGGACGCGGGAAAGGTGAAACATACCCAGATATCAATGGCAAAAATGAACAATGTCAGTATGGCACTGGAAATAGCAAGGGTGGCAAGAGACATCCATGGAGCAAATGGGATCACTCTGGATTATGTACCTATAAGGCATCTTCTTAATATGGAGGCTGTAAATACCTATGAGGGAACCTATGACATCCAGACCCTCATAATTGGAAGAGATATAACCGGCTTTCAGGCCTTTAGATAAGAATAAAAAAGGAGGAATAAAAATGATAAAAGGTGTCCTTGTAATTGGTGCAGGAACCATGGGGAGTGGTATAGCTCAGGTTTTTGCGCAGAAGGGGATTAAAGTATATCTAAATGATGTATCCATGGAGATTATTGAAAAATCTATCGGGAAGATCAGGAAGAACCTTGAGAAACAGGTTTCAAAGGGGAAATTAACTGAGGAAGAAAAGGAGAAGGCTCTGAATTTGCTTGAGCCAACCACAGAAATTACAGGGAAAAATGTGGAATTAATTGTGGAAGCAGTTGTAGAGATAATGGAGGTAAAACAGGAAATTTTCAAAAAACTTGACGCAGCCTATTCTCCCGATGTGATTCTTGCTTCTAACACTTCCTCACTGCCTATTACTGAACTGGCATCGGTTACATCGCATCCTGAAAGAGTTGCCGGCATGCACTTTTTCAACCCGGTACCTGTGATGAAACTCATTGAAGTTATAAAAGGGATGAGAACATCTGATAATGTCATTAAGAAAGTTGTTGAAACTTCAAAATTTCTTGGGAAAGAACCTGTGGTGGTAAATGATTCACCGGGATTTGCCACATCCAGATTCCTGATGGTTATGATAAATGAAGCGATATGTGGTCTATGGGAAAATGTTGCATCTGCTGAAGGTATTGATACTGCTATGAAATTGGGAATGAACCATCCCATGGGACCCCTTGAATTAGCTGATCTAATTGGGCTGGATGTTTGCCTGGATATTATGGAATTTTTGTACGATAGCTTTAAAGACCCAAAATACAGGCCCTGTCCTCTTCTGAAAAAAATGGTAGCTGCTGGTTACCTCGGAAGAAAAAGTAGCAGAGGATTTTACCAGTACAGCTGATTGGGTGTAAAATATAAAGTGTGAAAAGGGACTCGGTACTTTTTATTATTTCTCTCATCATCTCCATTGCACTTATGACGCTGGTGGAATATCATAATTACGCCTTTGCTCTAAAAAAAAACGGTTCCACTCCAGTTGCAGCTAAAAAAGAAGAAAACAGAGTTCTCAGACAGAAAGAGGAGATTTTAAAAGAACTTATTAACAGAGGAGTGGTGTCAAATAAAGTAGGAATGTACTGGCACAGGGTAACTGGAAATGAGCGATGACAAAATAGTACAGTGTGAATTATGTCCCAAAAAATGCGTACTCAGGCCTGGAGAAAGGGGAGATTGTAAAGTCAGAGCTAATATTGATGGTAAGTTAGTCACCCTCGTTTATGGCAAAGCAGCAACCTACCATGTGGATCCCATAGAGAAAAAACCTTTTTTCCATTTTTATCCCACTACAAGAATATTCTCCATCGCCACGGCAGGTTGCAATATGCACTGCCTCAACTGCCAGAACTGGCAACTCTCCCAGAGTTATCCAGAAGAGATCCAGCATATTGACCTCTCTCCAGAAACAATTGTTGAGACTGTAAGGAGGTATGGGATACCTTCAATTGCCTATACCTACAATGATCCAGTAGTTTTTTATGAATACACCTACGATACTTCAAAATTTGCAAAACAGTACGGTATCAACAACGCCCTTGTCACTGCCGCCTTCATAAATCAGGAACCATTAAAAGATCTTCTTAAGTATGTGGATGCAGCCACTGTGGATATAAAAGCCATGAGGGAGGATTTTTACAGAAAAATATGCGATGGCCATCTTGATCCTGTGCTTGAGGCTATAAAAACTATGTGGAAAAAGGGTATCCACCTGGAATTGAGCAATCTTGTAATACCAACTTTAAACGACAGTGTGGATGATATTAAAAGGCTGGTGAACTGGATAGCAGAAAATATTTCCACAGATGTACCTCTCCATTTTCTCAGATTTTACCCACAGTATAAAATGAAGCATATTTATCCAACTCCGGTAAAAACCCTTGAAAGGGCAATTTCAGTAGCAGATAAGAGAGGGATGAAGTATGTTTATATAGGAAATGTACCCGGGCATCCACGGGAAAACACCTACTGTCCACATTGTGGTAGACTTCTTATCCAGAGAGTTGGCTATTTTGTGGTGAAAAATGTCATCAAAGATGGGAAATGTCCATATTGTAAATATCCAATATATGGGAGGTGGCAAAAATGAAATTAAAAAGAAGATTTTTTCTCTACTTGTTAGCTCTTATTCCATTTATTAAGCTGGAAAAGATAAGCCCCAGAAAGAAGAAAAACAGAGTTTCTTACAGAGAGGCAAAATGGTACAGGGTGCTCTCTCTGACCCTAATTGTGACCCTCATATTTCTAACATCAACCGGTTGCCACAAAAAGAAAAAAGTCGTTAAAAAACCTCCTACTATTTTTTATTCCGTTGTAAGTGGGAAATTTTATCCGGAAAACCCTGAAGAACTAAAGAGGATGCTATCATCATACTCATCTGCTGTAACAGGCCTTCCAGAAATAAAGGGAAAAATCCTGGGAATTGTTAGCCCTCATGCAGGATACATATATGCAGCACCTACCGGAGTTTATGGGTATAAGTTGCTGGGAGAATATAAAAAGAAAATTCCTCATCTTTTTGTAATAATAGGAATTTCCCACTACTATTTGAGGCCTTATGTGGCAACCCTTACAAAGGACTACTACCTCACTCCACTGGGACAGGTGAAAATAGCCACTGATATTGTTAAGAAACTTATAAAAGAAAGCAATGGCTTGATCACAGAAGATGAAACCCTGTTTATGCGGGAACACTCCATGGAGACCCAGATCCCCTACCTGCAATATTTCATCGGCAATAATATTCAAATAGTGCCTCTGGTGATGGGGACGCAGGATTTACAAACATCTTTGAAGTTAGGGAATCTTCTCAAAAAAGTTATTGGAGATAAGGCATTCTATATTGCCAGCACTGACCTATCACATTACCATTCCTATAATGATGCAATTAAACTTGATAGACAAACCATCAACTACATTAAAAGAGGTGATCCTGAGGTAGTATTTTACGCTGTGAAAAATCACCAGGCTGAGATGTGCAGCTGGGGACCTGTTATAGCTGTACTGGAAGCACTCCAGAAAAAACTTGATAAAATACTTCTACTAAATTATAAAAATTCTGGAGACACCGCAGGACCTAAAGATAGAGTTGTAGGTTATGCAAGTATGGTTATTATAAAAGATGAAGGAAGTAAGGAGGGTAAGAAAATGGAACTTAAGGAACTCAATGAAGAGAGATTGACAGATGAAGAAAGGGTATTTCTGCTAAAACTTGCAAGACAGACAATAGCCAACGCCCTTGATGGCAAAGACCCACCTGACTGGAAGCCCCCTACCAAAAGACTCAATCAACCAGGGGCAGTTTTTGTCACATTGAAAGAGCATGGAGAGCTCAGGGGTTGTATTGGAACAATCATTCCCCATGAGCCACTTATTAACAATGTGAAACATATGGCCATAGAAGCAGCTTTTCATGATCCGAGATTTCCACCGTTGAGAAAAAGTGAGCTCTCCGAAATTGAAATAGAAATTTCAAGACTCACTCCAGTAAGACCTGTAAAAGATATCTCAGAAATAAAAGTTGGTAGAGATGGTCTTATTATTTCCAGAGGCTTTTACAGGGGGTTACTATTGCCCCAGGTCCCGGTAGAATACCACTGGGATCTCTATACCTTTCTTGATCATACCTGTTTAAAAGCTGGCCTGACACCTGGATGCTGGAAGGATCCAGATACAAAAATTGAGAAATTCAGTGCAGAAGTATGGGATGAAAATGAGTACAGGGACAAACTCAAGTAGAGAAAAAGAAAAAAGGTACGCCTGGGATAAGGAGGAAAACAGGGAGATTCTCATCCTGAGAAGAATGATGTATGATGACCCGGGGGAAATACTACATGATTATGATAGAAAACTTCTAAAGAAGATATATATTGAACAATGGTTCAAAATGGACAGGAGGAATCAATCTTTCTGGAAATTCATACTGGAAGTAGATGACAATGAACTTGATAGAGATAAAAAAGAGCTTAGAACTTCTCTCGAAATATGGGATTATTGAAAACTTTTATCTTGCAGGTGGTACAGCTCTCGCATTAAAGTACTCCCATAGAGAATCAGAGGATGTTGACCTATTCACTTTTCCTGAAAGAAAGATCTCCTTTGAAAAATTATCAGAAAAAATAGCTGATGCGGGGAAAATCATCAACCTGAAAGAAGATACGCTACAAATTATAATCAATAATGTCATGGTATCTCTTTTTAGCTACCAATACCCCCTTTTAAAACCAGCGGAGAAGATTGGAGAAATAAAAATATTACTCGCCTCTGATGAGGATATTGCCTGTATGAAAACAATTGCAGTAATTCAGAGGGGAGAAAAAAAGGACTTCTTTGACCTCTGGTTCTTGATGAATAAACACCGCTGGAATTTATCTCATATAAGATCCATGTGTGAAAAAAAATTCTCCTCTTCCTATAACCACAGCCTCACATTAAGAGCCGCTGTGTACTTTGAAGATGCAGAAAAAACAGCTAATAAGGAGATCGATCCTCACTGGGATGAAATAAAAAACTTTTTCCGTAGAATAGTTAAAGAAGAATTATCCTGACATTTTGCCAAGCAGGGAAAGAACAAATTCGCTGTACTTCTTGAGAAAATAAGAAACATCATGACCTTGCCCATCTGTTAAAGTTACATTGATAATGGTGTTATAGTGAACATCAATCTCAAGGAGCGGAGCTTCTTTAGGACTTTCTAGAGTCATCTCAAAGAGTAACCCTATCTCCCCTGTTCCTATGTGATTAATATCTCCCCTTTTATTTAACCTTATATTTTACCAAAACCTACGAGGGAGGGTTATAAAATCTTCATTTTCTCGACACCACCAAGAGAAAAGAAAAATATTGACAAGATTGTCAAAATAATATTAAATTGTAGGAAAAAAACGGGGGTAGTTATGAAAAGAGAGATTTTTTCAGAAGAACATGAGATTTTCAGAGATGCATTCAGAAAATTTTTGGAAAAAGAGGTTCTTCCTCACAGAGAAGAGTGGGAAGAAGCTGGAATGGTATCAAGGGAAGTATGGAAAAAAGCAGGGGAAGCGGGTTTTTTACTTCCATGGATCCCTGAAGAGTATGGTGGGATGGGTGCAGATTTCCTTTATTCTGTTGTGATTATGGAAGAGTTGGCTTATGTAATGGAAAGCGGGTTTGCCATTTCCCTCCACAACGATGTTGTGGCTCCCTATATTTACTATTTTGGGAATGAGGAACAGAAAAAGCGCTGGCTTCCACCTGCCGCCAGGGGTGAAAAAATATTTGCTGTGGCTATGACGGAACCAGATGCAGGTTCAGATTTGCAGAGGATAAAAACTACGGCTATCAAGAAAGGCAATCATTATCTGCTTAATGGGACTAAAATGTTTATAACCAATGGACTCTTAGGGGATGTTGTTGTTGTTGCTGCAAAAACCAATCCCAAAGCTGATCCACCTTATACAGG
>JALTID010000207.1 GCA_027004335.1 bacterium | reverse complement strand
GTAAAGATAGAGCATCTTGATCAGGCTGAGCAAAAGATAGAAAGGGACAGAGTGGTAGATATAATAACAACACAACCAAAACAGCAGCAGGCAGCAATGTTTTCAGTGTTTATGTTAAAGAAAAATTTTTAAGTAAAGTGCAATGTGGGGTAGTGTTGTGGAAAAAATTTCACCTGATAAAATAAAGAAGAAACTCTATGGTAAGGTTAGTTCAGTATGGGTAAAATCAAGATTCCTCTACAGGTGAAATTCTTTGTGGGGATTTTGCTTGCTGAGAAGACTCTGTGGGAAGAGGTGAAAGAACTCCTCACTGATCTACTGGGGAAAATTCAGATGGAATCACCCTTCTTAGATTTTACCTTCACAGATTATTACAGAGAAGAAATGGGGAAAAATATTAAAAGAAAACTAGTTCTTTTTGAAGGCCTCAAGGATCCGGCACTTCTCTCCACCATAAAGATACAGACCAACATGCTTGAAGAAACCTTTGCAAACAGAGATGGTTTTTCAAGACCTGTTAATCTTGATCCAGGATATGTTGAAACCTCCAAAGTTATTCTTGCATCCACCAAAAATTTTTTTCACAGAATATATATAGGAAGTGGTATTTTTGCAGAAGTTACCCTGCACTGGAGGGGGAAAAAGTGGAACTTCTTTGAATGGACATATCCGGATTACAGAACCACAGAATATTTAGAATTCTTTTCAAAAGCAAGGGATACCTACCTCAAAGAGCTAAGAGGTGAATAAAAGAATCCTTCTTATAAATCCATGGATTGAAGATTTTTCAGCATTTGATCAGTGGATTAAGCCTATCACATTACTCAAGATTCTTAGATGGCTGAAAAATTCAGGAGTTGATGCCTACTTCATTGACTGTCTTGATAGGTCGATATGGGGAGGTAAAAGCAAAAAGTGGAATTCAGGGAAATACAGGAGTGAATACATTGAAAAACCCGAAGTGCTATCTTTTATACCAAGAAGATTCAGGAGATTTGGAGCCTCTCCCGAAGAATGTTACAAAAAAATTAAGGAAACTCCTCCCCCTGATTTTGTTTTTCTCGCTGTGCCGATAACTTACTGGTATCTTTCTCTCCACAAGCTAATAAAAATAGTGAGGGAAATCTTCCCGGAAAGCAAAATAGTTGTGGGGGGTAATTACGCAATCCTCATGCCAGAACATTTGAAAGAAGCAGGACCTGATATGATTATGGCAACACATAGCTATCAGGAACTACAACGAAAAATCGCAAAGCTTCTAAATATAAAAATCGTAGAAGACCTATTTGAAACAATCCCTGATCTCTCTTTTTACCCTGAAATAAACAGGACATCCTCCCTTTTAACAACACAGGGATGCCCTTTTAAATGTAGCTACTGCGCTGTTCCCATTCTATATTCAATCATAAAAAGAAGGAGCTTCGCCAGTATTATTAAAGAATTACATTACCTCGCAAAGAGAGGAATCGAAGATATTGCTTTTTTGGATGATGCACTTCTGGTAGATAGAGATCGATATATAAAACCTCTCCTTAGAAAAATTATACTCCTGGATTTACCCATTCGTTTTCATCTCCCCAACGCTGTGCATCTGAGATATATTGATGAAGAAGTGGCAGATTTAATGAAAAAAGCAAGGTTCAGAACGATACGGGTTGGACTTGAAAGTATAGACCCGGCTTTTCAGGAAGCAACCGGAAATAAAGCAAATCTGAAGGAACTTTTCACAGGAGTGAGCGCACTGAAAAAAGCAGGTTTCAGCAAAGATGAAATAGGAGCTTATGTTATCTATGGCGCACCGGGTACAGATTTTGAAAATGTTAAAAGAACCATTGAAGTTATTCATTCCCTTGAGATCAAAGTCCGCCTGGTTACTTACTCCCCTGTCCCTAAGACAAAGGACTTTTACAAATATGCAACAAAGCACCCTGAAATATTAAAAGATCCCCTCCTCCATAATAAAGTTGTGGTGATGTATTATAATTTTTCAGAGTACAATCATCTTAAGAAATATTCAGATTCTCTTAACTCCATTTTAAGGGGATAAAAGTAGAACACCCATTAACTTTTTGCATCATACCGCAGTTACTGATAAAATAGAGGTATGCCACCTTTAGAAAATATAGAAGAAGTTGTAAGAAGAAAAATTGTAACAATTCCTGACGAAGAATTTAAAAAAACTTATATAAAGTCCACATACGAAATAGAAACAGAGGACGGGTGGGCCCTTGTAATTACAAGGTATAAACCGCTAAAGCAGGAGTATGATCAACCGCTATTTAATATTCCTCTTCTTCTTGTTCATGGATTTTCACAGAATAGACTAACCTGGACATCAGGAGAATTTGTAAAAAATATGCTCTACTTCGGTGTAGATGTTCATATTCTTGAACTGAGGGGGCACGGAAGAAGCAGCAGGGAACTTCAGTTTCAAAAAAATAGAACTTTCGGTAAACCCCTTCCGGTAGATATAGATTTTCAGTGGGATATAGACTCCTATTTCCTGTATGATATTCCTGCGGCTGTAAAAGCTGTAAAAAAACTGACTGGTTTCAAAAAAATATTCTACTGCGGCCACAGCATGGGGGGAATGCTTGGTTACTGCTATGCATCAAGATTTCAGGATAATCTCTATGGGCTAGTCACAATCGGCTCCCCCGCGGAGATAGGTAAGAATTCCATTATGTTAAAGGTGGGAAGCTATATCTTCCCATTCTCAACTTCAATGATAGATTTCCTTCTCGGTATTATAAACTTTAACCAAAAAATAAAATTTAAAATAAAAAAAGCGAGGAAAAAAGTTTCTCATGTAGTTAGAATTACAGCAAATCTTATTCCTGAAAAAAGAGAGGAAGAGAAGAGGGAACTCCTCGAATTTAATGAAATTCCCATTGATGAAATATTCAAAGAACTCGCAAGGTTTGTCAGGAGGAGAGAAAATCTCCTGAGAAAATTACCTGATCCTTTTCCAAAACTATGGAACCCAGAGAAGGTGGATCTGAATGACCTATTATATCTTCTTGAAAATGGAGCTGAAAAAGAACCTGTAAAAGTTGTTGAAGAATTTACCCGCTGGATTAAAAAAAATGAATTCAAGATTTATCGCGCTGATTATGATTGCAAGGCTAATTTTGATAAGATCACAATACCAATCGCAATAATCTTTGGGGATGAGGATCTCTTCGCAGGAATAGAAAGCACGAAAAAGATCTACAGATCTGTAAAAAGTGATTACCTTCTCTGGAGGCCGGTAAGAGGAAACAGTCATATTGAACTCACAATGGGACTTGATATAAACCAGATCAGTTATGATATAAAAAACCTTATGGAATATGCCGTAAAAAATGAAGAAAACCGACTCGGAAAAAATTTCAGCCAAGCTGAAAACACTTGAAGAGGAAATTGACAGGTTAATTTATGAATATGACCAGTTTTTCCTCGGCTTCTTAAAAGTAGAACCCCAGCGTAGGCGAAAACAGGTGGAGAAAATGATAAGGGAATTGATGGATACATATATTGCCAATGCAACATTGAAATTCAGGCTTACCAACCTGAGAAATAAGTATGCTACATACAGAGAGAAATGGAACAGATTTCTCAGGCAGATGGAGGAAGGAACCTTCGTAAGAGATATTTTCAGAGCAAAACAGAGAGGATTGATTAGCGAAATTGAAGCAAAAAGAAAACTTTCTCAAGACTCAGTTTCAAGGATGAAACTGGCAGAAGAGGCTGCCAAAAAATCTACTGAGCAGCCATCTGACGACAGGTATTTATCCCTCTACAACGAGTATGTAAAAATTAAAGGAAAAACCAATATGAGCTATGAGAAATGGAAAAACAAACTTGAAGAACAGAAGAAAAAACTTATTAAAAAAACAAAGGCCAAAGATATTGAATTTAAAATCATTGAAGAAAACGGGAAACTAAAAATAAAAGCTATCCCCAAAAAATAATCAGCGATACTTAGCAGCTTGAAGTTTTGCAAGAGCTTTCTTGAGTGCCACCTCAAGCATGTTGAATTTTTGTTTATCCTGCATGATCTCTTCTGTACTTAACTCCTTTTCCAGTGATTCAACCTCCTTCTTTACCTCTTCAACATCTATATCTTCGGCTTTTTCCCCAGAAGAAGTGAGGATCTTTATAACATCATTGTTAATTTCCACCACTCCGGAATCAATATAAACAGACCTCTCTTTATTTCCTCCAGATTCTTTGAATAAAACAATTCCTATTTCTAACTCTGATATAAGATGAGTGTGACCTGGAAGAATCCCCATTTCACCAAGCTTACCAGGCAGAATAACCTCCTCTACTGCCTCTTCAACAAGCCTTCTCTCAGGTGTAAGCACAAGCAATTCCACAATAATCTCCTCAAGCAACTATAATCTTTTTGCTTTTTCAATAACTTCTTCTATGGTACCAACCATGTAAAAAGCCTGTTCAGGAAGATCATCATGTTTACCTTCAATGATCTCCTTAAATCCTCTTATGGTATCTTCAAGTTTTACATACCTTCCAGGCGTCCCTGTAAATTGCTCGGCAACGAAGAAGGGCTGAGACAGAAATCTCTGGATTTTTCTTGCCCTTGAAACTATGAGCTTATCTTCCTCTGACAGTTCATCCATTCCCAGAATGGCAATTATATCCTGCAGGTCTTTGTACCTCTGAAGGACCCTCTGAACTTCCCTTGCTACCTGATAGTGCTCCTCACCAAGAATTTTAGGATCAAGTATTCGAGAAGTTGAATCCAGAGGATCCACAGCGGGATAGATTCCTAACTCAGCGATCTGTCTTGAAAGAACCGTCGTTGCATCAAGATGGGCAAAAGTTGTAGCAGGTGCAGGGTCAGTAAGATCATCAGCAGGAACATAAATTGCCTGAACTGATGTAATTGAGCCCTCTCTTGTAGATGTGATCCTCTCCTCCAGCTCACCGAGATCAGTAGCAAGTGTTGGCTGGTAACCAACAGCAGAGGGGATTCTTCCTAAAAGAGCAGAGACCTCGGAATTTGCCTGAACAAATCTGAAGATGTTATCAATAAACAGAAGCACATCCTGATGCTTAACATCCCTGAAATATTCTGCAATGGTTAGGGCTGTCAAACCAACTCTTGCTCTTGCTCCGGGTGGTTCATTCATCTGTCCATAGATAAGAGCGGTCTTCCCTATAACTCCAGATTCATGCATTTCAAGCCAGAGGTCATTTCCTTCCCTTGTTCTCTCTCCAACACCACCAAAAACTGAAACACCACCATGCTGCATGGCAACATTGTGAATTAACTCCATAATCAACACTGTCTTCCCTACTCCAGCACCGCCGAAAAGACCAACTTTACCCCCCTTCTGATAGGGTGCCAAAAGATCAATAACTTTTATACCAGTTTCAAACATTTCAATCTCAACGCTTTGATCAGTAAAGGAAGGAGAAGGCCTATGAATAGGCCATCTTTCTTTGGCATTAACTGGACCCTCTTCATCCACAGGTTCACCAACAACATTTAATATCCTTCCCAGAACTTCTTCCCCCACGGGGGTAGTTATAGGGGCTTTGGTATTTAATACTTTCATACCCCTCACAAGACCATCTGAAGAATCCATCGCTATGGTTCTTACCGCATTCTCACCAAGATGCTGGGCTACCTCTAAAACAAGATTCCATTCCTCATCATTGATTGAGGGATTTGTTACTTTAAGTGCTGTATATATCTTAGGGAGATCCCCCTCAGGGAACTCCACATCAACAACAGGGCCCACTACCTGTTTTACTCTCCCATATTGTTCCATTATTTTCTCCTCCTCAACTTTGTTGTTTTAAAGCTTCAGCCCCAGTAACTATTTCCATGAGTTCTTTTGTAATAGCCGCCTGTCTCGCTTTGTTGTATGTAAGTGTCAGATGATAAATCATATCGTCGGCGTTATTTGTTGCATTATCCATGGCGGTCATCCTTGCAGCATGCTCACTGGCTACAGATTCCAGAATTGCATCATACACCTCCGAATGGATGTAATTCTTAAGCAACCAGTTAACCACCTCATCCTTGGCAGGTTCATAGATGTAATCTACAAGGTCCTCCACTTTCCCCTCTTCCTCCAACTGAAGGGGCAGTAACTTTTTCACCGAAGGTATCTGACTCAGAGGTGATTTGAAAAAGCTATACAAAAGGTAAACTGCATCCACTTCACCACTGAGAAAATGTTTCTTTATTGTTTCAGCTATCTCAACAGCATCTGCAAATTTCACATTTTCGGTCATTGCAGAATAATACTCAATTACATTGAGATTTTTTCTTTTAAATCTTTCCTTCAATTTTCTCCCATAAAAATAAATTAGAATCTCTTTTTCCTTATTCAGAGATAAAAATTCCTCAACCTTTTTCCCCAGATTGTGATTATAACTTCCACAGAGGCCTCTGTCAGCAGCAAAAGCCACAAGGAGAATCTTCTTCTCCTCTCTCATTTCTGTAAGAGGATTGGTGATTCCGCCCTTTCTCAAAACCCCACTGATAATCTCTCTCAATTCTGCGTTATACACTCTAAAATTTCTGGTTTTCCCCTCTGTTCTGCGCAGTTTTGCAGCAGAGACCATTTTCATAGCTTTGGTGATCTGTTGAGTATTTCTTACAGTATTTATTCTCTTTAGGATCGCTTTTAAGTTAGTCACTGATCCTCTCCTGAAGGATGGAAAAGTGAATTAAATTCCTCTAAAACCTTCCTCAGCTTCTCATCTAATCCTGAGGTGAGCTGCCTTTGTTCTTCAATTTCTTTAAGTACCTCAGGATGTTTTTCCTCTAAAAATATATAAAGTTCCTTTTCATATCGCTTTATATCATCCACAGGTATTGAATCAAGAAACCCTCTGGTCCCAGCATAAATGATCACAATCTGTCTCTCAACAGGCAGAGGAGAATATTGGTCCTGTTTTAAAACTTCCTGCAATCTCTTCCCCCTTTCCAGTTGTGCAAGAGTAGCTTTATCAAGATCAGAACCAAACTGTGCAAAAGCTGCAAGCTCTCTGTACTGCGCCATTTCCAGCCTAAGAGAGCCAGCCACCTGCTTCATTGCCTTTACCTGGGCAGCACCACCGACCCTTGAAACTGAAATGCCAACATTGATAGCGGGCCTGATACCAGCATAGAAA